>JALZDC010000031.1 GCA_030862755.1 Actinomycetota bacterium | reverse complement strand
GTGCTGCCGTTCATGTACATCGCGGCCGTCGGCGCGGGCTTCTTCGCCAGCTACCTGGCGGTCGTGCAGCAGATCGGCGAGGTCTCATCGGGCGGGTTCTTCCTGATCTTCTGGATGTTCCAGAACCCGCCGGATTTGTTGTACAGCGTGCTCAAGGGGATGTTCATGGCCACGGCCATCGTCCTCGTGGGCTGTTACTACGGATACAACGCGAGCGGCGGGCCCGTCGGCGTGGGCACCGCGACCGCGAAGTCAATGGTGATGAACATCGTGCTCGTGCATCTCATCGGGATGCTCGGCACCCAGCTCTTCTGGGGCGCTAATCCCCGGGCCCCGATAGGAGGTTGACGATGCCGCGCATACCGCGTCCCGGCAGGGGCGGCGACGACGACGCGAAGGACAAGGCCGAGGATCGCAGCGACGACTGGCTCCAGGACGACGAGTACGAGGAGCCGCTCGACACCCGCGAGACCACGCAGGTCGAGGAGTCCGCCGCCGAGGAGACCGAGTCGTCACGCGTGACGGTGGTCAACGAGCCTCCCGCCGGGGAGGAGGACGAGTACCGCTGGCATACGGGGAAGGTGTATCCGACGGAGTTTCCGGATGCGGTGGAGTTCATCGATACGCATAAGGCGTTTGGGCGCAACAAGATCCTGCGGGGTTTGAACATGGGGATCCCGGAGGGGATGGTGTCGATGATCCTCGGGCCTTCCGGTACCGGGAAGTCGGTGTGCATCAAGCACATGGTCGGCCTGCTCTATCCCGACGAGGGAGACGTCCTCGTGCACGGGGAGTCGGTGCCGAACATGGTGGACGACGAGCTGTTCGAGATGCGCAAGAAGTTCGGCGTGCTGTTCCAGGACGGGGCGCTGTTCGGGTCGATGAACGTGCTCGACAACGTCGCCTTCCCACTGCGCCAGCACACCGACAAGGGGGACGAGGAGATCGACGAGGTCTGCCGGCGCCGCCTAGCGGAGGTGGGCCTCTCGGGAGCGCTCGACAAGATGCCGAACGAGCTCTCGGGCGGCATGCGCAAGCGAGCCGGGTTCGCGCGGGCGCTCGTACTCGATCCCGACATCGTGCTCTTCGACGAGCCCGACTCGGGCCTCGACCCCGTTCGCACGGCCCTCCTGTGCGAGCTGATCCAGGAGGTGCACGCCGAGAACGGCGGCGCCTACGTGGTGATCACCCACGACATCATGTCCGCCCGCCGCGTGGCCGACTACATCGCGGTGCTGTGGAAGGGAAGGATCGTGGAGTCCGGTCCGGCCAGCGAGCTCTTCAACTCACCGAACCAGTTCGTGCGCCAGTTCCTGAGTGGGGAGGCGCGCGGGCCGCTCGGGATGGAGTAGCCGGCATGAAGGAGATCTGGCCGGACCCGACGACCGGGGCGGACACGATCAAGCGGTTCGGCGAGCTCGCGGACCGCGGCGAGGACCCGGAGGTCGTGGCGAAGACCTGGTCGGACGCCGGCTTCGACGACGAGGCGACGGCGAAATGGCTCGAGGCGCGCTGTTTCGACCCGTCCGCGGCCCGCGCGCTTGCGGACATGGGCGTCAGCCCCGCGCAGGCGGCATGCCGGACGCGCGACGGCGGCGACGGACGGCCGAACACGATCGGCTTCAAGGTCGCGAACGGCGACTTGACGCCGCGGCAGGGCGCCGCCCGCAGCATGTCCAGTCGGTGACGAGGCCGCGAGCGCGGCCGGCGGTTGCGGGCAGGTCCGGCGGGGTAACGCCGAGACATGACCATGGGAGTAGCACTCTTTCTGATCGCTCTAGGGGCCGTGCTCCGCTACGCGATCGTCGATCGGGCCGACGACGTCAACCTGTATGCCCTCGGAGGGATCCTCATGTGGATCGGCGTGATCGGGCTGATCATCTGCATCGTCCTCGCACTCGTGGACGCAGTGCGAGTGCGCAGACGGCATCCCGCAGACGATCGCTGGTAGCGGAGGACCAAGCAGCGAGATAGCGGGCATTTCCGCGACGGAGGTCCCCTAAGCTGACCCGGTGAGGGGTGAGTGGTTCGCTTCGGCCGTCCGGGCGGTCACGCGGCGGCCGCTCGTGGCC
>JALZDC010000108.1 GCA_030862755.1 Actinomycetota bacterium | reverse complement strand
GGCCGGCGCCGATCTCGTCGAGCGGTCCCTCGAGAGGTGTCACTCCTTCTTGATCCGCACGCTCCTTCGTGTCGTCGAGCCGAACCAGGACGCAGGCACTGCGCTCGATAGACGCGAGGTCGCGGCCGGCGCGCTCGCACGCCGCGTCGATCTCGCGGATCTTCGTGCTGAATCCCTCGGCCGTGTTGCCGTACCAGTCGTACCAGGTGTTCCAGATGTCGACGTGCGGCAGGGTGGCGGCGAGCACGCGGGCGCCCGATGAGCCGACCATGAGCGGAGGACGTTGCGACGGGCGGGGCAGGAGCACGGCGTCGCGCACCTGGTGGAAACGGCCTTCGAACGTAACGCTGTCACCTTCGAGGAGGCGACGGACGATCTCGAACGACTCCTCGAACCGCGACGCGCGGTGATCGAACGGGATTCCGAACGCGTCGAACTCGGTTCGGTTCCACCCCGCGCCGACTCCGAAGGTGAAGCGTCCGCCGCTGAGCTCGTCCACCGCTGCCACCTTCTTGGCGAGCACCGCCGGGTTATGGAAGTTGAGACACGCAACGAGGGGTCCCAGACGGACCCGCGCGGTGATGGCGGCCAGGCCGGCCAGGAACGTCCACGCTTCCCACGGTCCCCGTTCGGCGCCATCCTTCCGATAGAGGTAGTGATCACCGAGCCAGATCGAATCGAAGCCGACCTCCTCGGCCGCTCGGGCCATCGAGGCGACCTCGGCCCATCGCACGTCGCGTTCCACCTCGGGAAGCTGGACGCCGACACGGCACCCAGTCGCCATGGGGGAAGTTTAGGGACTCCCCGTCCCACAGGCGGGGAAGCGACGGAGCCGGACCTCAAGTGGCTCCGGCCCGAGGTCGATGTCTCCGGCAGATCGGATAGGGCCCGGACCATCCTTATCCAGGCAAAACACGTTCGCGAAGGAAGCGATATGAAGCTCATCCCGAAGAGCTCCCCGATGCGGAGTCCGCTCGGACGCCGGGGGACGCTGTTGCTGATCGGCCTCCTGCTCGGCCCCGCTCTCGTGCTGCTGGCCGGGCGTTCGGTCCCAGCGCTCGATCCCGTCTTCGAGTCCCCGCGGTTCCACCTCATGATCGTGAGCATGATCGCGGGGTGCGCGCTGCTTCTCGCGTTGGCGACCGCCGTCGCGGCGGCGAAGGACGGCCGGGCGGCACCCGTGCTCCTGGCGATGGGGTGCGTCTGCGTGGGATTCCTGATGCTCGCTCACGGGCTCACGACCCCGGGCATGCTCGGGCAGCCACTGAACATGTGGGTGGGCCGTTTCGGATCGCTCGCCCTCATCGGGTTCGCCGCATGCCTGGCGGCGGCCGCCTGGGACGAAGGCCCGATAGCACGGATGGTCTCTCGCGCTCCGCGCCTCGCCCTCGCAAGCTCGATCGTCGTCATGGCGATCGGCTGCGTCGTGATCGTGGTCGACCCCACGGTGCTGTCGGGGACCCGACCGGTTCCGGCGGAGGACCTCCTCCGGTCGTTGATCCTGGGAGCGAGCAGTCTGTCGTTGCTCGTGACAGGCTCGACGCACTGGCGACGGTGGCGCCTCGGACGTGACCGCGTCGAGCTCTCGCTCGTGCTCGCGAGCTGGCTGGCGATGTCCGCCATCCTGTCGTTGGGGTTCGGGCAGCTTTGGCGCTTGTCGTGGTGGGACTACCACCTCTACCTGCTCGCGGGCTTCGGCGCGACCTCCTGGGCCGTCGTCGCGGAGTTCCGCCGCTCACGGAGCCTGGCCGGGGTGGTCCAGGGCATCTCCGTGCGAGATCCTCTGGAGCAGATCACGCGAGGTCATCCCGAAGCGCTGGACACCCTGATCGGCGCGGTGGAGGTGAAGGATCCCTACACGCACGGTCACTCCGCCCGTGTCGCCGAGATGTCCTCGCGGATCGGTCTCCGGATCGGCCTGGAGCCGGAAGCCCTCCGTGGGCTTCACCAGGGCGCGTACCTGCACGATGTCGGGAAGATCAGCGTTCCCGACCAGGTGCTCAACAAGCCGGGTGACCTCACCGCCGAAGAGTGGGAGTCGATCAAGGGTCATCCGGTCGTCGGGTGGGAGCTCGCCAACCGAGCTCGTTCCCTGTGCGAGTCCCTGCCGGCGATCCGCCACCATCACGAGCGATGGGACGGGAGCGGCTACCCGGACCGGTTGGCGGGCGTAGATATCCCGCTGGCTGGACGGATCGTTGCCGTGGCCGACGTCTGGGACGCGATCACGTCCGATCGCGCGTACCGGCCCGCGTGGGCATCCGATCGCGCCATCTCGCACATCGCCGCAGGCGGTGGCACGCTGTTCGATCCTCTCTGCGTGGAGGCCTTCTTGGACCTGCTCAGAGAGTCCGGCCTCGTAGCCGAGAAGACCCGAGCCGACGTGGAAGCGCTGTTCCGAGCCGCGATCGATCGCCACTCGGTCTCGGGATCCAGCGCCGGATAGACCTGATCGCGTCCTCCAGTCGCTCGTAAGGAACGCGCATCAGGCCAGTTGGTAGCATCCCGCCTCTCGATGGTCGAGCTCGAGCGCCAACAGCCCAAGCGCGGCTCGTCCACCGACCCGCCCTCTCCCGTTCGCCTGATCCTCCTGAGCTTCTTGATGCTCTTCGTGGAGCTGGGACTGATCCGGTGGAGCGGCGCCTACGTCGTCTACCTGTCGTTCTTCACGAACTTCGTGTTGCTCGCGAGCTTCCTGGGCGTCGGCGTCGGGTTCCTCCGCGCTCGGGCCCGGAGCGACCTCTTCCGCCTGTTCCCCTTGCTGCTCGCGGCGCTCGTCCTCTTCCTGGCCGTCCTCCCGGTCCAGGGCGGTCGCGTGGCGGGCCGGCTGCAGTTCGTCGGTGCCTTCGGGTGGCCCGCGCTGCCCAAGTGGCTCTCGCTCGGCATCGTCTTCCTGCTGGCCTTTCTCGTCATGGCCGCCATCGCGGAAGGGGTGGGTCGAGTCTTCGTGCGGTTCCGACCGCTCGAGGCGTACCGGTGGGACATCCTGGGGAGCATCCTCGGGATCGCCGCGTTCTCGGGCCTTTCGTTCCTCGAGGCGCCGCCTCTCGTCTGGGGGGTGATCGCCGCGGCGACCTTCGTCTCCGTCGTCGACCGCAGGCGCGTGGCGCAGATGATGCCGTTGGCCGCTGCGATCGTGGTCCTCGGGTTTCTGTCGTTCGCGCCGGACACCACATGGTCGCCGTACTACCGGGTGACTACGAGAGCCGTCTCGGATGACGGGAGCGTGGCGATCAGCGTGAACGGCAGACCTCACCAGCGGATCATGCCGCTCGCCTTCATGCAGGCGACCCAGACGTTCCGGTTCCAACCCTATCGGCATGCGCCGGACAACCCGCTCGCCGACGTGTTGATCATCGGAGCCGGGAGCGGCAACGACGTCGCGATCGCACTGTCACGGGGGGCCGGTCACGTCGACGCCGTCGAGATCGACCCTCTGCTGTATCGGCTCGGCCGCGACCTCCACCCCGATCGCCCGTATCAGGATCCCAGGGTGTCCGTGCACGTGGAGGACGGACGGTCGTTCCTGCACGACACCGAGCGGCGATACGACCTCGTGCTGTACGCCATCCCCGACTCGCTCACGGTCCTCGCCGGGCAGTCCTCTCTCCGCCTCGAGAGCTATCTGTTGACGCGTGAAGCGATGCGGGAGGTCCGCGACCATCTGAAGCCCAACGGCGTCATCTCGATGTATCACTACTACCTGCCGGTCGTGGTGGATCGGTACGCGGACGCCCTCACACGGGTTTTCGGCAACCCGCCGTGTCTCGAGCTGAGCGCCGGTTCCGGACCCAGACCGCGAACGGTGCTCACCGCCGGCATGCGTCCCGGCGACCTCTCGTGTGAAGAGCGGTGGTCCCGGCCGCGAGAGCTCGTGGCTCCGGTCACCGACGACCATCCCTTCGCGTACCTCGTGGGGAGCGGGATCCCGGGCTTCTACCAGGTCACCCTCCTCGCGATCCTGCTCGGCTCGCTCGTCGCGGTTCGGCTCGCGGCCGGGCCGTTCGCCCAGATGCGCTCGTACGTCGACTTGTTCTTCATGGGCGCGGCGTTCCTCCTGCTCGAGACCTCGAACGTGGTGCGGTTCGCGCTGCTGTTCGGCACCACGTGGTTCGTGAACGCGCTGGTGTTTGCGGGCATCCTCGTCTCGGTCTACCTCGCGATCGAGGTGGCTCGACGGGTGAGGTTCGGGCGGCCGTTCTGGCTCTACGTACCCCTGTTCGCGACCCTGCTCGTCGCCTGGGCGGTTCCGCCGGAGTCGCTCCTCGATCTCGACTTCGTGCCCAGGTTCGCGGCGGCCGTGGCGCTCGGATTCGCCCCGGTGTTCATCGCTAACCTCGTGTTCGCGGACCGGTTCCGCCACGTGGGGTCGTCGGCGGTCGCGTTCGGCACCAATCTCCTCGGCGCGATCGTCGGCGGCGTGTTGGAGTACGGCGCGCTCGTGACTGGTTACCGAGCGCTGCTCATCGTCGTAGCGGCGCTCTATGCGTTGGCGCTGCTCGCCGGGAAGTCGCACCTGCACCGCGCGCACGCTGAAGTCCCGGTGTTGTGGGAACGGATCGAGGAGGCGGATCGAGCCTAGACCACCGGGATCGGCGCGGGGGGAACCGGTGGGGCTGGTCCTGCCAACGCCTCGGCCCTCGGGCGGTTCCGGATCGCGACGGCGAGCAGACCCAGGCCCCAGACGCTCCCGATGAACCAGAGCCAGCCGCCCACGAACGGGATCAACGCTAAGAGGCGGAGCACCACCCAGCCCACCAGGAAGACCACGTACCGGGAAAGTAACGAGCGCATGATCATGCTTCCGACCGCGACCGTAGCTACCACGTAGCCGAGCGTGTAGATGAACGCCAGTGCCAGTAGCGTGAAGATCCCGAGCGGGATCCCTACCACCGTGGCGAGGAGCAGGACCGACGCGATCGGCAGGAGGAAGAAGAGGCCCACGCCCCAACCGATCGACGAGCCCAACCGCTCGCGCGTGGTTTCCCGAACCGCAGCGAAGAGTTGCGGCGCGAACGCCAGCAACAGCAGCCCGAGGATCAGCACGGAGATCGAGTAACCGACCCACCACGCGATCCTGCCCGCGAAGCGGGACATCTCGAAGTCGAAGCGCGTGACCACGCTGTCCCGCTCGCCGCGGATCGTCGCACCCTCTTCGACCTGAGGCGTCCCTCGGGTCACGAGGTCGCCCCCGACCTCGGCGCCGGAGCGCACCACCACGGTGCCGTTGAACACGACCACGTCATCCCGCACGGTCCCCACGATCTCCGTGTCGCCGTTGAAGACGACCAGCGCCTCTCGGACGGTGCCTTCAACGAGGGCCGGACCGTCGAGGATGACGGCGGTGTCCACC
>JALZDC010000107.1 GCA_030862755.1 Actinomycetota bacterium | reverse complement strand
GGTCGAGTGGGTCTGGGACAAGCGGCGCGTGCTGCCGCCGCTCGAGTACGCCGTCGTGCTCGTGATCTTGCTGGGGATCATCGTCTGGGGGTTCCTGACCGGCGTGGTGATCGGCCTGGTGCTCGCCGTCGTGCTGTTCGCGATCAGCTACGGCCGGATCGAGCTGGTCCGGGAGGTCGCCTTCGGGGAGACCTATCGCAGCAACGTCGATCGCCCGGTCGATGAGCGCGCCGAGCTGCGCGGGCTCTCCGACCGCGTCCAGATCCTGCGGGTGAGTGGGTTCGTGTTCTTCGGATCGACCAACCGCCTGCTGGAGCGGATCCGACGGCGCATGGGGTCCGCGCCACCCAGGTTCCTCGTGATCGATCTCCGCCGAGTGACGGGCGTGGACTCCTCGGCGGTCGTCTCGTTCGTGAAGGTGATCGGGCTGGCGGAGGCGCGTGGGATCGAGGTGATCTTCACGGGCGCGTCCGATCCCGTTCGCGCCCAGCTCGCGCGCGGAGGCGTGATCGAGACCGAGGGGCTCGTCTCCTTCGAGCCCGACCTTGATCGAGGGCTCCAGCGCTGCGAGGACGCGCTGCTCAGCGCCCCCGGCCTGGCCGATGCCTTGAGGGAGCACCCCGCGGGCGGTCCCGAGGGTCTCCTCTCGGGCCTTGGGGCCCACCTCGAGCGCGTCTCGGTCCCCGTGGGCACGGTCCTGATCCACCGAGACGAGCCGCCGGGCGACGTCTACGTGCTCGAGTCCGGGCGCCTGGGCGTGGAGACCGTCACGGCCGAGGGCAGCAGGATCCGGCTCCGCACGCTCCGTCCGGGGGTCGTGTTCGGCGAGATCGCGCTCTACACGGGGGTCGCTCGCACGGCCGACGTCGTCGCGGAGGTTCCGAGCGTGGTCCTGCGCATCAGCCGTGGATCGATCGAGCGGCTCGAGGCAGAGGAGCCGGAGCTCGCCGCGGCGCTGCACCGGTGGCTCGCCATGACGCTGGCGGAGCGACTGGCCGACACGCGCGGAGCCGTGGACGCCCTGCTCGACTGAGGGGGCGGTCGATCGCCTGGCGGTCGTGCTGGAGTCGGCCGTCTCCGGGTCGAGATGCTGTTTCGCGCTCGCGATCGCGCTCTTGGAGATATCACTGTTCGGATCGGGCCCGTTCTTCTGGTCGCTCGTCCTCGGGACGGGCGTCTCGCTGGTGCTGGAACGCGATGGATGGAAACGTCTCCGGTCGGAGGCGGCCGACGGCCGTGTAGCACCGGCCGGTTGAGACGCTCAGGGAAGGCCACGATCGTGCCGAATCGTTCTGCATGGAGGTCGATCCGGACGAGGAGTGGGCTCACGTGGAGCTCGACGCACCGTTGGTCGGTCGCCGGGCGGGCGGGCCGGCCGCCGAGAAGGCTCGCGCCCTCCGCGACGCAGAGCCCATCCGGACACTCCTCGCGCGGGTACTGGGCGTCCACACCGATGAGCGCGCGTGGCGTGGGGGAGCCGGCGGCGAGCGTGTGACCGGCTGGTGGCTCGGCCGGCTCCCGGCCGGGTGGCACGTCTTCCACGACATCCCTGTCGGCGACGCCGGCGCGAACATCGAGCACCTGGTGATCGGTGCGTCGGGGGTCTTCACGATCACCACGAAGAACCTGACCGGCAAGGTGTGGGTGGGACCCAAGAGCATCCTGCACAACCGGCGTCGGACCGATTTCCTCCCGAAGGCCTCCGCTGAGGCGCGCCTCGCGTCGCAGCTGCTGACGGCCGCGGCCGGCCGGCCGGTCGAGGTTCGAGGTGTGCTGGCGATCCTCGCTGACGACTGGACCATCAAGCAGCGGCCGGCCGAGGTCCATGTGGCCGCTCCGAGGGGCGCGAAGGACTGGATCCTGAAGCAGCCCGCCACACTGCGTCCCCACGAGGTGATCGAGCTGGCCCGCATGGCGTCCAGGCCGAGTACCTGGAGGGTGTCGTCCGATCGAGCACCCCTCCGATAGGTCGACTTGCGGACCGGGTGCGTCGGGCGTAGAACGACACCGAGGAGGCACCGCGGATGGCGGCCTTCGGTGCGACTCAGTCACTTCCCCGTCCTGCTCGCCGATCGCGCACGCCCTCGACCGCCCGGGCCCCGCCCCTCCGCGGTGGCCGTCCATCCCCGATGCATCACCAAGGAGGTGGAGCGCATGCCGATCGCAGGCATCGACGCTCGTCAGATCGAGACGTTCAACAAGGAGTACGAGAAGTCGCCGAAGAGCTTCACCCTGGGCCTCGAAGCCAGATCGATCTGGGAGGGGAGAGGGCTCGGGAACCTGGGGAAGGTGGGCCCGTGGAAGCTCGGAACCTCGGCGATGAAGAAGCCGTCCCGCGACTTCTCCGTCCAGCTCGGATCCTGGCAAGAGGTGGGCGACGCGCTCGGCGTGGAGGGCGCGGACGACCGGCTCGAACCGGTCGAAGCTGCGCTCATGGCATTGTCATCGTGCGTGGCGGAGGCGATCACGCTGAACTGCGCCAGGACAGGGGTCGATCTCCAAGGACTCGAGGTGAAGGCGAACCTCGATGTGGATCCCGGCCCGATCGTGGGCGCGAAGGAGCCCGAGGACTGGACGAGGTCTCTGAAGTCCGTGAAGCTCGATATCACGGCCAGCGGCAAGTTCTCTCAGCGGGACAAGACGATGGTGGAGGAGGGAGCGGCGCGCTCGCCGGTCCACCACATCTTCGGCCGAGCGCTGGACGTGAAGACGAACTTCAAGTTCGGGGCTTAGCGCAGGGCTCGAGGGGAAGAGGGGCGGCTCAGGCCGCCCCTTCTTCCACGGAGCGCCCGATCTGCTCGCGGCACGACGAGCACATCCCGATCTCGTCGTCGGGGTCGACCGCACGGATCAAGCAACGCCAACAGCAGCGGAGGGCGTGTGACTCCCAGTAGGCGTGCCGGGCGACACCAACCGGGTCGGCTACGGGCTCCGACAGGAGCTCCTTCCGGCATTCGCCGCACAGCACCCGGTCGTCGGCGTGGGGGCTGACCTCCTGGGTGCCGCAACTCCAGCAGCACGTATCGAGCCAGTCCGTCACGGGAGGGGATCCCTCTGAATCACATCACTGTGATTCTTGGCGGGCCCTGCCCCCGTTTCAACCACCTCGGCGAGCTGCCTTGGCCCGACGACCAGGCGCTCGCCCGGCGTCGCGCCGGCCCGTTCTGCGGCGGATGGGGGGACTCCATCTCGGGTGCCGGGATCCCGGCGCCTCTCGGGAGGCCGCTGCCAACCCTCCGGGTCGAGTCCTACCCGCCAGGGTTACGGCACCGGGGCCACCGGACGAACGTTCGAGGGCCCAGCGATGGCACAGCGGTCTCGAGAGGATCCCTCGAGCGGTCCGATCGGGGCGGGGAGTCCTCTTGAGGTGCGAGGACGTACCCAGATGTGTAAGCATCATCTGGGGTTCGAACCGAAGGAGGCGCGATGCGTAGGGGCATCATCGCGAGGGCGCTGGCACTCGCCTCGGTCGTCACGCTCGTGGCGGCCGGCTGCACGAGGGGAGGCGAAGGCGACGGCGACGGAGGCAACGGGGGCGGCCAGGCGCGGCAGAGCCTTCTCCAGGTGGTCCAGGAGCGCGGAGCCCTGCGCTGCGGCGTGAACGCCACGGTGCCGGGCTTCGGGTTCGAGACCGGTGAGGGCGTGATCGAGGGCTTCGACGTCGACTTCTGCAAGGCGATCGCCGCGGCCGTGTTCGGGACCGCCGAGGTCGATGATCTGATCGAGCTGGTGCCGGTGGACGCCGACCAGCGGTTCAGCCAGCTGCGCGCCGGCCGGTACGACGTGCTGGTCCGCAACACCACCTGGACGAGCTCCCGAGACGGCACGGAGGGCATCGCCTTCGCTCATCCGAACTTCTACGACGCCCAGGGGATGATGGTCCGCCAGGGCGAGTTCGGCTCGATCGAGGACATGGGCGGCGTGACGGTCTGTGTAACCGCGGGCACCACGACGGAGCTGAACCTCGCCGACTACTTCCAGACGTTGAACCTGGACTTCACCCCGCTGGTCCTGGAAGACAACGACCAGATCCTGGAAGCGTTCAGGGCGGAGCGCTGCGACGGCTGGACCTCCGACCTATCGCAGCTCGCCGGCCTCCGGTCGCAGTTCGAGGAGGAGCTCGGAGCGCTCGAGATCTTCGACGACGTCATGTCGAAGGAGCCGCTCGCACCCGGCGTGATCGACGGCGATGCCGACTGGTACGACGTCGTGAACTGGGTCGTGAACGGCTTGATCCTCGCCGAGGAGCTCGGGGTGACGAGCGAGAACGTGACTCAGGAGGCCGAGAACCCATCCACCCCGTCGATCGCGTCCCTGCTGGGTGTGTCGTTCCAAGGGGACGAGGACGTGAACTTCGAGCACGGTCTGTCGATCGACGACACGTTCATGCAGAACGTGCTGGCGGCCGTCGGCAACTACGGAGAGATCTTCGACCGGCACATCGGGGCCGACAGCCCGCTCGAGCTCGATCGAGGCCTGAACGCGCTCTGGACCGAGGGCGGGATCCAATACGGGATGCCCTTCCGGTAGGCGTAGGGAAAGGAGCCGACGGGCTGGCGGCCTGGATCGGCAGGCCGCCCGCTCCGCATGAGCCCCGATGACGGAGGTCGCGGCACCGCGAGCCAGAACACCCCCGTGGCGTGATGTCCGCGCACAGCGCGTCGCCGGCCAGATCGCCTTCGTCATCGTGGCGGTCTTGGTGGCCCGAGAAGCGTTCCTGAACCTCGAGTTCGGCGTGGAACGCCAGGCGCAGGACCTCTCGTTCGGGTTCTTGAGGTCGCGGGCGGGCTTCGAGATCAAGGAGGGGATCACCTACAGCCCGAACGACACCGTCCTTCGAGCCTTCGTGGTTGGCATCGCGAACACCATCCGCGTGGCGCTGGCGGGGATCGTGCTGGCCTCGATCTTCGGGCTGATCGTGGGGGTCGCTCGCCTGTCCAGCAACTGGCTGGTGCGGCGCGCCGCCCTCG
Source organism: Actinomycetota bacterium (assembly GCA_030862755.1). Classification (GTDB taxonomy): domain Bacteria; phylum Actinomycetota; class UBA4738; order UBA4738; family HRBIN12; genus JAJNBA01. Next base: position 607 of record JALZDC010000107.1, on the reverse strand, counting down.
TGTACGTGGAGGCCTTCCGGAACACCCCGGTGCTGATCCAGATCATCTTCTGGTGGAGTGCCGTCTTCCTCGCGTTGCCGGCGATCAGCCGTTCGGTCTCGATCTTCGGCCTCGTGCTCGTGTCCAACCGGGCGGCGGCGATCCCGTGGCTCCGGCCGACCGGGGGCGCGGGCGTGTGGGCGATCACGGTGCTGGCCGGCTCGGTGGCTGCGGTCATCGTCTGGGTGTGGCGCACCCGGGTCAACGAACGGAGCGGTGAGCCCCACCACCGGGTCCTGTGGACGGGCGGGCTCTTCCTCGCCGTGGCGCTCGCCGGCTACGCAGGGACCGGCCCACTCGTCGTCGACGTCCCCGAGGCGCTGGAGCGAGGCTACCGCGGCGGTTTCCAGCTCACGCCCGAGTTCGCGGCGCTGCTGATGGGACTCGTGTTCTACACGGCGGCCTTCATCGCCGAGATCGTGCGCGGCAGCATCCAGGCGGTGGAGCGCGGCCAGAAGGAAGCGGCCGAGGCGCTGGGCCTCTCCCGGTTCCAGCAGCTCCGGTTCGTCGTTCTGCCGCAGGCGCTCCGGATCGCGATCCCGCCGATCAACAGCCAGTACCTGAACCT
>JALZDC010000438.1 GCA_030862755.1 Actinomycetota bacterium | reverse complement strand
CCCACGTACGGCTCCACAGAGCCGAAGCGGGGAGTGAGGGAGGCCGCCACCAGGAGGGCGGCCGCCAACACGGCCGGCATCCCGACGTCCATCGCTCTGACCCATGTCCCCGACGATCTCCGCGCGGGCCAGGGTAGGAGCACGCAGACAGCGGCGATCGCGAGCGGATACTCGACGAACGAGTTGAACACCAGTGGCGCGACGATCGCATTGAAGGCGCCACCGAGAACGCCGCCGAAGGAGATCCAGAGATAGAAGGAGGTGAGGTGGCGAGGCGAGGGTCGATCGATCGCCAGCTCGCCGTGGCACATGACCGAAGCCGCGAGCAGGACGAGGAGATGGAGCGAAAGGAGCATCCAGAGCGGACCGCCCGCCTGCAGGAGCATCGTCGCCGCGAGGGTGAGCACGAGGAACGGCACCGCCTTCGTCACGATGCCGCGCCTCCGCGGGTACGCGGGAGAGAACGCGATGACGAACGAGATGAGGTAGATCGCGAGCGGAAGCACCCACAGGAGCGGGACCGGCGATATGTCGGTCGTCAGGAAGTTGGTGGCTCCGAGCATGAGGCTGGACGGGGCGAACGCGAGCACCAGCCATCGAAGGCGGCGTGACGCGGTCGGCCCAGCCACGTCGGATGCGGCGCTCGCCGGGGAACCGATCGGTGGTTCCGCCACCCCGCGCGGCGAGCGTCGCACCACGACTGCGCACGAGACGACCAAGAGCGCCAACAGCACATAGCCGACCGACCAGAGCCGGCTCTGTTCGGCGAGCCCAAATGTGTGTTCCAGGAGCACGGGGTAGGAGAGCAACCCGACCATGCTCCCGAGATTGCTGGCACGGAAGAGGAAGTACGGATCCCCTGCTCTGGTGTGCCTAGTCGCAGCGAACCATCGCTGGAGCAACGGAGAGGCCGAGGAGATCATGAGGAACGGGAAGGCCACCGACACTCCCATCACCGCGATCAGCCAGAGCGCCGGCCTCGCCTGCGCCGGGGGCGTCCACCCGGATGGGACCGCGATCGGGAGGAGGAGGATCGGCAAGACCACCAGGGCCATCTGGAGCATCGACTGCCGGCGCGGGCCGAAGCGCGAGACCGAGAAGTGTGCATAGGCGTATCCCGCCAGGAGCAACGCCTGGAACACGAGGACGGACGTGATCCAGACGCCGGGGCTGCCCCCCAGGAGGGGAAGCACCATCCGCGCGAACATCGGTTCCAGGATGAACAACAGGGCCGAGCCGAGGAAGATCGTCACGGTGAACAACGCAACCAGAGCCGCCTCGGCGCGTGATGAAGACATCCAACGATCTGGGGTACCTATGCGAACGTTCACCGCCCTGGGAAGTGGTCACGCAATCCTATGGGCCTGCTGTGGAGATCTTGGGAAGCGGAGACCGTTGGCTTCGGCACGGAGATGTCGGTGCCCGTCTGGCCGCAACATGGATGCGTGCGAGGGTGCCCGGGGTGGGATTCGAACCCACACGCCCCTTCCGGGGCAAGCGCTTTTAAGGCGCCGTCGTCTGCCTGTTCCGACACCCGGGCCGGCTCGATGCTAGCGCTCCGTAGGGCGCCTCGTACTCATGTCGGTCCTTCGGGTGACCGATACGAGCGAGGTGAGAGACGAACGCGGATTCACCCTCATCGAGCTGATGACCGTCATCCTGATCGTCGGCATCCTCGTCGTGATCGCGCTTCCCACGTTCCTTGGTGCACGGACGCGGGCTTCCGACGTCGCCGCGCAGTCGGACGTCCGGAACGCGTTCGCGGCCGAGAAGGCCTACTACACGGACAACCTTACGTACACGACCGACCCCGCGACGATGACGGCGATCGAGGCGGCCATCACCTACCTGGATGGGGACACGCCGCTCGTCACGGGTGTGGCGTACCTTCACCTGCATCCGATCCCCAACGAGATCTACGTCTCCGCGATGAGCGAATCGGGCACCTGCTTCTACCTCCGCGAGATAAACGGTGGCGGCGCCCGGTTCGCAGCGGACGCGGCGTGCGGGGTGGCCGATATCCAGGTGTACACCAACGGCTGGTAGTCGGACGTCAGATCGCCGGCGGCGTCGCCGACGCTCCGGCCACCGCTACGCGCCCCCGCCGGTCTTCCTGATCGTGAGCTTGTCGATGTAGACGGCCTGCGCGGGCCGCTGGCCGGACAGATCGCCTTTCGCGGCTGCCTCGGGGTCCGAGATCGGCAGAGCCTGGATCCGGTCGGCGATGGACAGACCCTCGAGGACGTTCCCGAAGATCGTGAAGTTCGGGTTCTCGTCGAGGTTCGCCCCATCGGGACCCGTGATGATGAAGAACTGGCTCCCGCCGGTGTTCGGGCCCGCGTTCGCCATCGCGAGCGTGCCGGGCGCGTAGGACGCGTTGGGCCTGAGCTCATCGGGGATGGCGTATCCGGGACCGTCGGCTCCGGTCCCGGAGGGATCGCCGCCCTGGATCACGTCGATCGAGGTGTCGAGTCGGTGGAAGTACTGGCCGTCGAAGTAGCCCTTCTTCGCCAAGAAGACGAACGAGTTGACGGTCTGCGGCGCGCGCTTCGCATCGAGCTCGATCACGATCGTCCCGCACGAGGTCACCATCGTGGCCGTGTACGTCGCCTTCGGGTCGATCGTCATCGACGGGGGGCCCGCGAACTGGGGCTTGGGCGTGCCGGCCTTCGCGGGCGCATCCGCGCCGCAGGCCACGTCACCGGACTCGTTGGCCGCGGTCGGCGTGACGGTCCCGGTCTTCGTGCCCGGAGCGGCGGACGGAGAGGGGGAGACCGAAGGACTGGTCGGTGGGCTCGCCGACGGCGAAGCGGTGTCCGTCTCGTCCCTCAGCAGCACGCCGAGCCCTACGATCAGGACGACCAGCGCGATCACCCCGGCAGCGATGCCGGTGATCAGGGTGCGCCGGCGCGCGGCTGCGTCGCGCTCCGCCTGGCGTTTCGCGGCGAGCTTCGCGAGCTGACGATCCCTGCTCCGTTTCGACATCGGCGGTCGAGGTTACCGGACGTCCAACAGCTCGAGGGCCAGCCCGTCGAGGATGTCGGACTCGCTCACGAGCGCTTCCTCGAACCCGAATCGTCGCATCGCGGTCACCAAGATCGTGGCGCCGGCGACGATCACATCGCCCCGGCCTTTCGGCATCACGGGGATCGCGGCGCGTTCCTCGTTCGTCATGCCGGCGAGATCGTGGATCGTTCGATCGGCGTCGGCGAGCGAGAGCATCGAGCGGTGGATCAGGTCGGGGTCGTAGCGCTCCAGCCCGAGCGCGCACGCCTGCAGGGTCGTCGCCGTTCCCGCGACGGCCACCACCGTGAGAGCGTCCCGAACCGGCACCGCCTCCTCGACCCGCGCCAGCTCCCGCTCTGCCTCCGAGGCGAAGGCTCGGAGGTCGTCCTCCGAGGGCGGGTCGGACGGCTGGACCCGCTCCGTCAGCCGGACGCTGCCGATCTGTGTGGAGATCGCTTTTTCCGCGACGACAGGTTCCCGTCCGAACACGAACTCCGTGGATCCGCCCCCGATGTCGACCACGAGGAAGGGCCCCAGGTCTGGATCGAGGCCTCGGGTTCCGCCCAGGAAAGAGAGAGCCGCCTCCCGCTCGCCGTCGATCACCTCCGGCTCGCCCCCGATCAGCTCTCGGAGGGGTCCGAAGAACTCCTCCCTGTTCGAGGCGTCGCGGACGGCGCTGGTCGCACCGAGACGGATCCGCTCGGCGTGCAGCGCCCTGGCTCGACGCGCGAACCTGGCCACGACGCCGAGCGTTCGCGTGATCGCATCGGGATCGAGCCGCCCGGTTCGGTCAACGTCTTCGCCCAGGCGCGTGATGCGCATGTCGCGGCTGATCTCCAGCGGGCCCTCGCCACGGGCGCGCGGCTCGATCACCAGCAGCCGGGTCGAGTTCGTGCCCTGATCGATCGCGGTCACCCTCGCGTGCTCTCCCCGATGGACCGGTTCCACCCGATCGGCCGTCCACCGCCCCACGACGTCGTCCCCGCCCGCGAGGTGGTACGCGTAGTGGGCGTGGAGGCACTTGATGCCCCGGCGCGTGCCGCCGACCCCTCCCCACCGCTCCGCGCCGGGAACCATCTCCCCGCGCTCCGTCGCATACGTCCGGTGCGCTCGCTCGGCACCCTCGACGATCGCCGGGTCGTCGCCGAGACGTGCGATCCACCCTTCGGACTCCACGCGGGAGACGGCCCTCACCGAATCTGGACACGTGAGCCAGTAGGTCGTAGGAAAGGGGTTCCCTTCGACGTCCACCGGCCGATTGCGGATAAGGAGCGGATGACCGCTCGTACAGCGAGCGACCACGGAGAACGGCGTCGTGGGCTGGCGGCCGAGCTGCCGGCGAACGGCTTCTAGATCTGCTTCCCGGAGCTCGTCGCTCACGGACTACTTGCGCTTGTGCTCGACCGCGCGCTTGTAGTCGACCAGCCGCTCCTCGGACTGGCGCATGAACTTCTTCAGCATCTGTTCGAACTCGGGATCGGACCCGCGGCGCGCCCGCGGCGGCGCCGGGTCCTGCAGCGCCTTGATCGAGAGATCGATCTTGCCGTCCTCCTTGATGGCGACGACCTTCGCCTGGACGACGTCTCCTTCCCGGAGGTGATCGTGGACGTCCTTCACGTAGTTCCGATCGACCTCCGAGATGTGGACGAGCCCGAGGCGTCCGTCTTCGAGCTGGAGGAAGGCCCCGTAGGGGGTGATGCGGGCGACGGTGCCGTCGATCACCGCGCCGACTTCGATCTCTGCGATGAGAGCAGTCCCTTCATCCATGCGCGCCGTCAGGCGCGACCGTTCGCCGCGCGGCCGACCCGCGCGGCTGGGGGCCAGTGTGCGCGAAGCGGTCCGGGCCGTCAATGGGGCCGTGGGGCCGAACCCGCAGGTCATCGTGGTCAACCTCTACTCGCCGGTCGCCTCTGCGATACCGTCGCGCGATGCACGTTCGCCGCTTCGACGATGCCGAGGCCTTCCAGGAGGTGGCCACGCCCTATCTGGTGCGCGACGAGGCCCGACACAACCTCGTCCTCGGGATCTCGTCGACCCTCCTCCTGAAGCCCGACCTCCATCCGGTGTTCGACCTCTGGGTGGTCACGGACGGGGACGAGGTGGCCGGCGCGGCCGTGAGGACGCCGCCGCTGAACCTCGTCCTCGCCCAGCCGGCGAACGATGACGCGCTCGATGCACTGGTCGACCGGATGGTCGCCGAAGGCCAGGAGCTGCCCGGCGTCGTGGCCGCGATCCCCGAGGTCGAGGCGTTCATCGGGGCGTGGACGGCCGAGCGCGACGTGGATCCGGCGATCGTCTTCCGGCACGGGATCTACGAACTACGGGAGGTGATGCCCGTCCCCGCGGCGGCGGGCCGTGCCCGCCCCGTGACGCCGGAGGATCGGGAGCAGGTGATCGCGTGGATCCTCGCCTTCGCCGACGAGGCCCTTCCCGAGAGCTCCGAACGGGAGCGCCAGGTCCGCTTCGTCGAGGCACGCCTGCAGGCGACCGATGATTCCGGCCTCTGGTTCTGGGAGGACGGCCGAGGGCCCGTCTGCCTCTCGGGGTACGGTGGCCCGACGCCCAACGGCATCCGGATCGGGCCCGTCTACACGCCGCCCGGGCTCCGAGGCCGAGGGTACGCGACGGCCCTGGTCGCGGAGCAGAGCCGCTGGCTGCTCGGCACCGGGCGCTCGCTGTGCTTCCTCTACACGGACCTCGACAATCCGACGTCGAACGCGCTGTACCGTCGCATCGGCTATCGGATGATCGCCGAGGGGAACGAGGTCAGGTTCCAGCCGAAGGGTGCCGCGTGAAGGTCAGCACTCCGGCGGTGGAGCGGGCGCGCCCTCCTTCGGCACCACCACGAACGCGGTCTCACCTGGCTTCACCATCCCGAGGCACTGCCGGGCGAGCCGCTCGAGGAAGACATGATCGCGCAGCTGCTCGGCGCGAGCGGCGAGCGCCTCGTTCCTCCGTTCGAGGGTGGCCGCCTGCTGCTCGGCACGAGCGAGCTCCTCCTTCTGCTCGAAGTACATCTGGGCGGGGGCGACGGACAGCGCGAGCACGCCGATCACGATCGCCATCAGGACGGTCGCGCGCGCCGTCAGTCGCGCGCGACGGCGCCGGGGTCGCGGGGCTGCGTCTCGGGTCCGGATGGTGCCGGCCGCGACGGCAGGGGAAGGGGCCGCCGTGCGCACGGGTTATCCGCCGCCCCCTCCGAGCAGTTCGGCGCCCGCGTAACGGGCGTCGTCGCCCAGCTGTTCCTCGATGCGCAGGAGCTGGTTGAACTTCGCGGTGCGCTCGCCGCGGGATGGCGCGCCAGCCTTGACCTGGCCCGCGTTCGTGGCGACCGCGAGATCGGCGATCGTCGTGTCCTCGGTTTCTCCGCTGCGATGGGACACGACTACTCCGAACCGGTTCCGCTGCGCCAACGCGATCGCGTCGAGGGTCTCCGTGAGGGTGCCGATCTGATT
>JALZDC010000421.1 GCA_030862755.1 Actinomycetota bacterium | reverse complement strand
TCTCAAGGTCGTCGATGCCTTCCGTACGAGCGGCAACCGCCCGGAATGGATGGTTATGGATGCTATCCCCGTGTTGCCGCCGGATCTGAGGCCGATGGTCCAACTCGATGGCGGCCGCTTCGCCACGAGCGACCTCAACGACCTCTACAGGCGCGTCATAAACAGGAACAACCGCCTGCGCCGCTTGCTCGACCTCGGGGCGCCGGACGTTATCGTGAACAACGAGAAGCGGATGCTCCAGGAGGCCGTGGACGCCCTATTTGACAACGGACGGCGCGGACGCGCCGTCACCGGCGCCGGCAACCGGGCGCTCAAGAGCCTCTCCGACATGCTCAAGGGCAAGCAGGGCCGCTTCCGGCAGAACCTGCTCGGCAAGCGCGTCGACTACTCGGGCCGCTCGGTCATCGTGGTCGGCCCCGGCCTCAAGATGCACCAGTGCGGCCTGCCGCGCCTCATGGCGGTCGAGCTGTTCAAGCCGTTCGTCATGAAGGTGCTCGTCGACCGTGCATTGGCGCCGAACATCCGGAGCGCCAAGCAGATGGTCGAGAGGATCAGGCCCGAGGTCTGGGACGTGCTCGAGGACGTGATCAAGGAGCACCCGGTTCTTCTGAACCGCGCTCCCACCCTCCACCGTCTGGGCATCCAGGCCTTCGAGCCGGTCCTGGTCGAGGGCAAGGCGATACAGGTCCACCCGCTGGTGTGCGCCGCGTTCAACGCGGACTTCGACGGCGATCAGATGGCGGTGCACGTTCCCCTGAGCCCGGAGGCGCAGGCCGAGGCCCGCGTCCTGATGCTCTCGACGCAGAACATCCTGCTCCCGGCGAACGGGTTCCCCATCGCGGTGCCGTCGCAGGACATGGTGCTCGGGCTCTACTACGTCACCTACGCCGACGAGGACTTCGAGGATGCGGAGCCCAAGGCGTACCTCTCCTCCTACGACGAGGCGGAGGCGGCCTACAAGGAAGGCTCGCTCAAGATCCACGACAAGGTCCTGTACCGCCGCGCCGGCGGGAGGGTGGAGGCCACCCTCGGGCGCGTCCTCTTCAACGAGAACGTCGAGCAGACTCTGAGGGACTATCTCGGCGAGGCGTACGACCCGGACGACTACGAGTTCGTCAACCACGTATTGAAGAAGGGTGAGATCAAGGACCTCGTCCAGCGTTACGTTGAGCACTACCCGACCGAGCTCGTGAGCCGGCTGCTCGACACCCTCAAGAGGGTCGGGTTCCATACGGCCACGCGGGCCGGCATCTCCGTCGGCAAGAACGACATCGTCGTGCCCGTGCAGAAGGACGAGATCCTCGAGCGCTACCAGGTGATGGTCGACGAGGTCGAGGAGCAGTGGGACCAGGGCTTCATCTCCGACGACGAGAGGCTGGAGCGCGTCATTACTCTCTGGACCGAGGCCAAGAACGAGGTCGAGGACGCCATGAAGGCGAACCTCTGGCGCCTCAACCCGATCTACATGATGGCCAACTCCGGCGCCAGGGGTAACTACTCCCAGATCACGCAGCTCGCCGGCATGCGCGGCCTCATGACGAACACGAAGGGTGAGATCATCGACGAGCCCGTGAAGAGCAACTTCATGGAGGGGCTCTCGGTGCTGGAGTACTTCACCTCCACCCACGGCGCCCGGAAGGGCCAGGCCGACACCGCCCTGCGTACCGCCGACTCGGGCTACCTCACGCGCCGCCTGGTCGACGTGTCCCAGGACGTTGTGATCCACGACGAGGACTGCGGCACGGAAGGCTACGTCGACCTGCCGCTCTACCTCGACGGCGGCCGGGGCGACGCGAACGACTCCGTCGCAGCCCGCTACCTCGCCCGCGACCTGGTTAACCCCGAGACCGGTGAGGTCGTGGCTGACGCCGGCATCGACATCACGCCGCGCCTGCTAGCATCCTGGCGCGAGAAGCTGCCGCGGGAGACGATCATCCCCGTCCGGACGCCCTCGAAGTGCGAGAGCCCGCAGGGCGTCTGCCAGCACTGCTACGGCCGGGCCCTCTCGACGTACAGGCCCGTGGACGTGGGCGAGGCCGTCGGCATCATCGCGGCCCAGTCCATCGGTGAGCCGGGAACCCAGCTCACGATGCGCACCTTCCACACCGGCGGCATCGCCGGCGAGGACATTACGGCGGGCCTTCCCCGTGTCGTCGAGCTCTTCGAGGCCAGGCACCCGAAGGCCGAGGCCACCGTCGCCGACATAGACGGTGTGGTCAGCCTGGAGGAGACCGACTCCGACCGTATGATCAAGGTCGTTCTCACCTCTTCCGACGGCACGGAGAGCCGGGAGTACAAGGTCGAGCGCCAGCTCCTGAGGCCCCAGTTCGTCGAGGGGGCGGAGGTCGCGGCGAACACCCCGGTCACCGACGGGTCCGTCTACCCGCACCAGATCCTGGAGAACGACCTGCGCTACGACCGGGGCACCACCGCCACCGAGCGCTACCTGGTGGATGA
>JALZDC010000436.1 GCA_030862755.1 Actinomycetota bacterium | reverse complement strand
GCCCCTTCCCTAGTCGGGAGGGAACCCTGGCGGGCACCGAGGCCCCGCACGTGGCAGCCGCGCAGCTGGGTCGCTTCGAGCGGCTGCCGTGGCGGCGCATCATCCTCATCGTCCTGGGGATCGTCGTCGTCGGCGTCGTCGTCCTCGGCACCTGGCTCACCCTCGGGCTCGACAGGGCCGGCGGCGGATACTCGGTCGGCGCATGGCGCGACTTCGTCGTCCAGGGAGCCGCCCAGGGTGCGATCTTCGCGATGATCGCCCTGGGCTACAGCCTGGTCTACGGGATCCTCCGGATGATCAACTTCGCCCACGGCGAGGTGTTCATGGCCGGCGCCTTCGCATCCTTCTTCTTCGCCGACGCCTACGCGCAGAGCGGCCTGCTGAACCGGAACCCGATCATGGCGCTCGCGATCGTGACGGCGGTGGCGGTCGCCGTCTCGGTGGGAACGGCCGTGCTGCTCGAGCGGCTCGCGTACCGACCGCTCCGGAACGCGCCCAGGCTCGTGCCCCTCATCACGGCGATCGGCGCCTCGCTCTTCCTCCAGAACGCGTTCCGGGGTTTCTTCGGCCCTCAACCGTACGGTTATCCGAAGCCCGAGGTGCTGGCGGGGAGCATCACCGTGTTGGGGGTGCCCGTGCAGAAGGTCCAGCTGCTGGTCCTGGTCGTCGCGGTGATCTGCATGGCGGTGCTCCAGTGGTTCGTGGCGACCACGACGACCGGACGTTCCATGCGCGCGGTCGCGCAGGATCGGGAGATCGCCAGCCTGATGGGCATCAACGTTGACCGCGTGATCGTCGTCACCTTCGCGATCGGCGGGGTGCTCGCCGGCATCGCCGGCGTGCTGTTCTCCCTGACCTTCGAACAGGTGCAGTTCACGATGGGATTCCGTCCCGGGATCGCGGCGTTCACGGCCGCCGTGCTGGGAGGCATCGGCAGCATCGGCGGCGCGGCGCTCGGCGGCTTCGTCATCGGCTTGCTGCAGGCGGTCGGGCCGCCGCTGCTCCTGACCGGCTTCGGCATCCCCAGCGTGTTCTCGCTCCGGGACGCGTTCGTGTTCCTCGTCCTCGTGCTCGTCCTGGTGTTCCGACCCGGCGGGCTGCTCGGTACCGGCGAGGCGGAGAAGGTGTGATGGCGGCGCGCCGGTGGGCCCGCACGGGCGCGCTCGGAGGCATCGTCACGGTCTTCCTCGCGCTCGTCGGTCTGATCGGCGGCTTCACCGACGTGTATCTGATCGGTGACGAAGTCACCTTCGCCGGGCTGATGCTGTTCCTCCCCGCGTTCATGGCGGGCGTGGTGGCATCCGCCCCTCGGATCGAGGCAGGCGAGCGGCACGAGATGCGGCCCTCGGAGGCGGTGACCGCCGCGGCCATCGCCGGGGCGGCGGCCGGAGCCGTGTTCGCGCTCGCCGTCGTCGCCGCGGACGTGATCGGAGATGAACGGATCCGGGCCGTCTTCCTCAACGTCTCTCCGCAGCTGATGGAGTTCGTCACCTTCCAGCAGGCTATGGGGGTCGGCGCGCTGATCATCGTCGTGATCTCGGCGGTGACCGGCATCCTGGGCGGTGCTCTGCGGGTGGCTCCGGCATCGGTCCGACGCCCGGTCACGGCGGCGGTCACGGCGACGCTGCTCTTCGGCTTCCTTCAGCGGGTCATCCCCATCGCCCTCGACCAGCTGGACCTGGAACGGGACTGGCTCTATAGCCTGACGTTCGACGGTCTGACCTGGATCGGCGCGCTCGTCGTCGCCGCGGTGGCCGCCGGCATCAGCATCCTGAATCGCCGGTTCGGTGCCCGGCTTCGTGGACGGGTCTCGGGGATGCGCGGACGCGACGGGCCTGCCATCAGTCCGGGACTCCTTTTGGCCGGAGTCGTCGCCGCCGGACTGTTGATCGCCGCCCCGCTCCTGCTCGGATCGGTGATCTCCGAGGTCCTGGGGACCGTGATGGTGTTCGCGCTGCTCGGCATCGGCCTCAACATCGTCGTGGGGTACGCGGGTCTGCTCGACCTCGGGTACGTCTTCTTCTTCGCGCTCGGCGCGTACTCGCTCGCGCTGCTCACCGGCGCGACGCTCAACGCCTTCGGGATCCCACCGGAGCCCGTGATCTCCGGGAACCTGAACTTCTACGTCGCGATCCCGATCGTGATGGTGATCGCGGCCGTGGCGGGCTTCCTGGTCGGCGCCCCCGTGCTGCGGCTGCGGGGGGACTACCTCGCGCTGGTGACGCTCGGCCTCGGCGAGATGGTGACCGTGCTCGTCGGGAGCCCCTGGCTCGTGCCGCTCGTGGGAGGCCCGAGCGGGATGCGCGGCATCACGGACGCGGCGATCGGCGGCTTCGCCTTCCGCGATCCCCAGCGCTTCTACTATCTCGCGCTGGCCTTCGTCGGCCTCGCCGCGTACGTGTCGTGGAGGCTCGCCTCGTCGCGGATCGGCCGGGCCTGGACGGCGATGCGGGAAGATGAGCAGACCGCCGACGCGATGGGGATCAGCACGACCCGCTTCAAGCTGCTCGCGTTCGCGATCGGCGGCGCGATCGGCTCGCTCGGCGGAGCGCTGTTCGCGGTGAAGATCGGGTCGCTCACCCCGGCGAGCTTCCAGGTGATCGTGTCGATCCAGGTGCTGGGCCTGGTGATCCTCGGCGGCATGGGCAGCATCCCCGGCGTGCTCGTGGGCGCGCTCGTGCTGGTGGGCCTGCCGGGCCTGCTGAGGGAGTTCGAGGAGTATCGCTTCCTCGCCTACGGAGCGGCCGTCGTCGCAGTGATGGTGCTCCGCCCGCAGGGGCTGGTGCCGAACGTCCGCCGCAGCCGCGAGCTGAAGGACGAGGAGAGCGCCCAGGACGAATGGGCGAAGGCCGCCGAAGAAGGCGAGGCCTCGCCCGACATCGCCATCGCGACGGGATCGGGGACATGAGTGAACCGGCGCCGGTGATGGCGGCCGAAGCGGTCCTCGAGGTGCGGGGCCTAGAGAAGCACTTCGGGGGGCTGTACGCCCTGTCCGGCCTGGACATCGAGGTTCGGAGGGGTGAGATCGTGTCCGTGATCGGACCCAACGGTGCCGGGAAGAGCACGCTTTTCAACGTCATCACCGGGATCTACGAGCCAGACGCCGGCGACATCAGATACGAGAACGCGAGCATCGTGGGCCTCCGACCGCACCAGGTCGTGAAGCTCGGGATCGCGAGGACGTTCCAGAGCGTTCGCCTGTTCGCCAACATGACGATCCTGGAGAACGCGATGGTCGGGCAGCATTGCAGGACCCGTGGTGGGGTATTCGGATCGGTCCTCCGCACGCCTGGCGTTCGCGACGAGGAGGAGCGGATCCGCGAGCGCGCCACGGAGGCGCTGAGCTTCTTCGGCAAGCGCCTCTCCGGCTACCGGCTGGAGCAGCCCGCGTTCTCGCTCTCCTACGCAAACCGCCGTCGGCTGGAGATGGCGCGTGCCATGGCGACCGACCCCAACCTGCTGCTCCTGGACGAGCCCACGGCCGGCATGAACCCGCGGGAGACCTTGGAGCTCCGCGATCACATCGTTCGGATGCGCGACGAGCTCGGGCTCACGGTCGTGGTGATCGAGCACGACATGCGCGTGGTGAAGGGCGTTTCCGACCGCGTCATCGCCTGCGATTACGGGCAGAAGATCGCCGAGGGAACCTACGAGGAGGTCGCTCACGACGAGCGTGTCGTCGAGGCGTACCTCGGAACGAGGTCCTCGGAATGAGCGACGAGCCCACCGATCGCGCGAGCGACGGGCGGAGGCCGATCCTGGAGCTTCGCAAGGTCTCCACCCACTACGGGCTCGTGGCGGTGCTGCGCGAGGTCGACATGGAGATCCATGCGGGGGAGATGGTCTGCCTCCTGGGTGGCAACGCGAGCGGGAAGACGACCACGCTGAAGACGATCCTCGGCTACGTGACGCCCTCGGAGGGCGACGTGGTCCTCGACGGCCAGGTCGTTTCGGGTCTCTCGACGACCGAGGTCGTGAGGCGAGGCGTTTCCATGGTGCCGGAGAACCGCCGGCTGTTCCCGGACATGACGGTCGAGGAGAATCTCCTGCTCGGCGCCTACCTCCGGAGGGATCGCAAGGCGGTCGAGGAGGCACGCGAGACCGTCTTCGAGACGTTCCCGCGGGTCCGTGAGCGACTGAGGCAGAAGGCGGGCACACTTTCGGGCGGGGAGCAGCAGATGGTGGCGATGGGGCGGGCCCTGATGGCCGAACCGAAGGTGCTGCTCATGGACGAGCCATCGATGGGGCTCGCTCCGATCCTGGTCGAGCAGGTCTTCGAGATCATCAAGAAGATCCGGGAGCTGGGGAAGACGGTCTTCGTCGTGGAGCAGAACGCGAACATGGCCCTGTCGATCGCGGACCGGGGCTACGTGATCCAGACCGGCCAGGTGGTGCTGGCGGACACCGCCGAGAATCTCCTGCGCAACCCCCTGATGCGCGAGGCGTACCTGGGTGAGCTCTGAGCTCCGCGTGATCGGCGCGGAGGAGCTCCGCGCACGGTTGCCCATGGCGGCGGCCGTGGATGCGCTAGAAGAGGCTTTCCGAACCCTCGATCCCACGGCCGGCCCCCTCCGGACGGGTCTGGAGACCCCGCGCGGCTCGTTCTTGCTCATGCCCGCCTTCGGCGAGGCCGGCGTCGGCGTGAAGCTCGTCTCGCTCACCCCCGGGAATCCGGAGCGAGGCCTCCCGTTCGTCCAGGCGAGCTACGTCCTGTTCGACGCCGACACGCAGGCGCCGGAGGCCGTCCTTGACGGCTCGGCGCTCACCGCGCTCCGGACGGCGGCGGTCTCGGGGCTCGCCACCCGCTTCCTCGCCCGCGACGGTGCCGCGCGCCTCGTCATCTTCGGAGCGGGGGTCCAAGCCAGGTCGCACCTCGAGGCCATATGCGCGGTTCGACCGGTGACCGAGCTCGTGGTCGTCTCCCGGTCGCGCGAGGCGGCCGAGGCGCTCGTGGAAGAAGGCGTCCGCCGCGGCCTCGCCGCTCGGGTCGGGGAGCCCCCGGCCGTGGGGGACGCCGATCTCATCTGCACGTGCACGACAGCCCAAGAGCCACTCTTCGACGGCTCGCTCCTGCCGCCGGGAGCGCACGTGAACGCGGTGGGGTCCCACCACCCCGAGACCCGGGAGGTCGACACGGAGACGGTTCGCCGGGGAAGGGTGGTCGTCGAGACGAGAGAGGTCGCGCTCGCCGAGGCCGGTGAGCTGCTGATCCCGATCCGGGAGGGGATCATCGAAGCCGGCCACGTCGTGTCCGATCTGGCGGAGATGGTTCGGGGCGTGGAGATCCGACGGTCGTCGGGGGACGTGACGGTCTTCAAGAGCGTGGGGATGGCGTTCGAGGACCTGATCGTCGGTCGGGCGGTCGTGGATGCGGGAGGGTGACCGCCGCCGGCGGCGGACGTCGTCGTGTGGTCGGCCGGGTGCCGGGAGAGGGGGTCGAACCCTCACGGGCCGAAGCCCACGGGTTTTTGAGTTCGGCTAACCACGTTCTCAGCCGTCCTGACTGATCCGTTCCTGTCGGCTTGTTGCAGGTCGGAGGCGGTGTGCTGTCCTGATTGGTCCTCTAACGTCCTGTCGTTTGCTGCCAGGAGTGGCAGCAAGAGTGGCAGCAGAGACGGGGGCTCCGGCGTCGGCGGCTTACTTCAGGAAGGCCCTCGTGCCGATTCGAGGCAGATCGCCGAAACGAGAGACTAGCGGTCGATCTCGAACCAAACCCTATGCGGAGGCGAAGAGTCGACTCCCCATCGGTCGGCCAACTTCTCGATGAGGAACAGCCCCCAACCCCCACCTTCTCCGTCGTCCGGAGACCTCGGGACAACCTTCAACAAGTCGAAACCCTCCCCAGCATCCACGACCGATACCTGGACCGTTCGGGGTTCTACCTCGATACGGATTTGGATGACGGCTTCCTCACCTACGTTGGCATGCCGGACGGCGTTCGTGACGAGTTCGCTCGTCAGCAACTCCGCCTCGTAGAGCTTTGGAGGAGGGAGGACGCCTGCGAGCCGGTCCCGCACGTACCCCCGAGCTTCGCCGATTGCATCCGGATGTGCTCGGAGCGCCTGCTCGGGCAAGCTGAATCCTCCTCTCCAACTTGCCCTACCCCGCACTCGAAGACAGCAATCTCCCTATCCGCGCCGCGACGAATCCTAGGCGGCTACGGACTGGCCTCCGAGGGTGCACGGGATGACGTGAAGGTTTGGAGCCTGCCCAACGCCCATCAGGTCAACGACCTTCTGAACCCCGTTGTGGACTCCGTGGAGGATGATGCAACCCGACGGCAGAGCCTTCAGCGCGCTCACGATCGCGGCGACGCCGGTCGAGTCCACGAAGGCGACATCATTGAAGTCGAGGATGATCGGTCCGCCGCGAGTCACAGCTGGGTGAATCGCCGTGTTCAGCAGAGGGGCCGTCGCGAGATCGAGTTCCCCTTGGAGGAAGAACATCCTTGGACCATCGGAGCTGATTCCGAAGTTCGGCATCGTGCGCCCTTCCGCTGAGGTCGAGAGGGCGGCCAGTCAAGCGAGCGCCGACGGTCCAGGCGACCAGGATTGACCCATTCTACTAGCCCACCTGGAACTCGGCAGATTCGGAATCGGTAGTCAGGTGGGCCGCCGCCGTCAACGCCGGGTTCCCCACGACTCCCGCTCGGCTCAGCGTTCGATCGTCGCAGGCCTCCACATCGGGCCGATACCGTCGACCCGTTCGGGCT
>JALZDC010000401.1 GCA_030862755.1 Actinomycetota bacterium | reverse complement strand
GCTCCCGCCGGCGTCCGCCGCGACGACTCCCGCCCGCTCGGGATCGCGGCCCGTCGCTACTACCGGGCCCCGAACCTCGGCGGTCCGTGGTTCGAGTCCTGGCTCGACCTCTGGGAGGGGGACATGCTCCTGCCCGGCTACGGGTGGCTCTTCCCGACGGCGGACGGCCGCGTGAACCTCGGCGGGGGACTGCTGAGCACCTTTCGGAACTTCAAGGACATCTCCGCCGTGCGCCTGTTCGATGCATTCGCCGGCATGCTTCCCGATGAGCGCGGCATCTCCGAGGAGACCGCCGAGGGCATGATGCTCTCCGGTCCGCTTCCGATGAGCCTCAACCGCGCGCCGCAGGCGGTTCCGGGCATGCTCGTCGTCGGCGACGCGGCCGGCGCGGTGAACCCGATGAACGGCGAGGGCATCGCGTACGCGATCGAAACCGGTGAGATGGCCGCCGAGCTCGTCCACGAGGCGCTCGTGAATGACCGCCCCGGCCTCGCGATGCTCTATCCGCAGGTTCTCCGGGAGCGCTACGGGCGCTACTTCAGGCTCGGCAGGGGCTTCGCGAAGCTGGTCGGCAAGCCCGAGATCATGGGTCCCTCGACGACGTACCTGCTGCCTAATCAGAAGGTCATGGGGTTCGCGATGCGGATGATGGCGAACCTCACGGACGGCCGAGACGGGGACGCGCAGGACAAGCTGTTCTACCTGCTCGAGAGGCTGGCACGCGCGTCGTGACCGTAGGATTGCCGTCCGTGGGTCTGAGCGGATCCCTCGCCTCCGTGCTCGCTGCGGGACTGGGCGATTACCTGCCCGTCGTCCTCATGGGGCTGCTGGCCGTCGTCTTCGCCGCGGCGTCGCTCGGGGCATCGTCACTCCTTCGCCCGCATCGGCCCAACCGCCCAAAGCTCTCTGCCTACGAGAGCGGGAACGACCCGGTGAGGCTCCCCGGAGGCGAGCGATTCAGTGTGAAGTTCTACGTCGTCGCGATGCTCTTCATCATCTTCGACATCGAGACGATCTTCCTGTTCCCCTGGGCTGTCACGTTCCGGCAGCTCGGACTGTTCGGGTTGATCGAGATGACGGTCTTCATCGCGCTCGTGTTCGTGGCCTACGTCTACGTCTGGAAGAAGGGCGGCCTGGACTGGTCGACGGCCCCACCGGACCTCCGTGACGAGGAGGACGACTCGGGCCCGATCCCCACCGAGCCGGACGAGGAGCTCCTCGGTGCCCGTTGAACGCTACGAGGGACACCTCACCGGCAGGACCCCGGAGGAGGTCGAGGACGAGGTCCGGAAGGGCGTCCTCCTGACCACCCTCGACCGCGCCGTCAGCTGGGCTCGGAAGCAGTCGATGTGGCCGGCGACGTTCGGGCTCGCCTGCTGCGCCATCGAGATGATGGCCGCGGGGGCCGGGCGATACGACCTGTCCCGGTGGGGGATGGAGCTGTTCCGCGCCTCGCCTCGCCAGGCGGACCTGATGATCGTCGCCGGCAGGGTGTCGCAGAAGATGGCGCCGGTCCTCCGCCGGGTCTACGACCAGATGGTCGAGCCCAAGTGGGTCGTCTCGATGGGCGTGTGCGCCTCCGCCGGGGGCATGTTCACGAACTACGCGATCGTCCAGGGCGTCGACACCATCGTGCCGGTGGACATCTACGTCCCCGGATGCCCGCCCAAGCCGGAGATGCTGATGTTCGGCATCCTGAAGCTGCAGGAGAGGGTGCGGACGACGGGGACGATCCGGTGAAGCCGGCGGAGCTGGCCGGGCGGATCGGGGACCATCTCTCCGACGTCTGGGTGGCTCGCGACGAGGTCACGGTGGTGGTCGGCCGGGAGGAGCTGGTCGACGCGTTGATCCGCCTTCGGGATCAGCCGGATCTTGCGTTGGGCTTCCTGTTGAGCGTAACCGCGACGGACCATCCGGGCAAGGAGCCCCGATTCTGGATCGTCTACGAGCTCCGGTCGGTGGAGCACGCGCACAGGCTCCGCCTCAAGGTCGGGCTGCCGGCCGACGATCCGCATGTGCCGTCGGTCACCCGGCTGTTCCCGACCGCCGACTGGCACGAGCGCGAGACGTGGGACCTGTTCGGCATCGTCTTCGACGGTCATCCCGACCTCGACCGGATCCTGCTCCCCGACGACTGGGAGGGGCATCCCCTCCGGAAGGACGAGGAGCTCGGCGGCGTCGGCACCCAGTACCACGGCGCGTTCATCCCGCCCGTCGATGAACGGACGATGCCGTGATGGCGGCGGGTCAGGAGATGGACGCGGCTCGCGACGAGTTGCGAGACGTCCCTCATGGGCTCCGTGACCGGGTCACCGGCGAGGTCCGCCAGGAGACGATGATCATCAACATGGGGCCGCAGCACCCCTCGACGCACGGGGTGCTCCGCCTGCTCCTGGAACTGGACGGCGAGACCGTGATCCGGTGCAAGCCGATCGTCGGGTACCTCCACACCGGCATCGAGAAGAACACGGAGTACCGCACGTGGGTGCAGGGCGTCGCCTACGTCACGCGCGCGGACTATCTATCTCCGTTCTTCAACGAGCTCGCGTACTGCCTGTCCGTCGAGCGTCTCCTGGGGATCGAGGCGCCGCCCCGGGCCCAGGTCCTCCGCGTGCTGCTCTGCGAGCTCAATCGGATCGCGTCCCATCTGGTCTGGGTCGCCACGGGCGGCCTGGAGCTCGGAGCGGTCTCGGTGATGCTCTACGGGTTCCGCGAACGTGAGCTCATCCTCGACATCTTCGAGGCCGTCACCGGGCTTCGGATGAACCACTCCTACATCCGACCCGGCGGCGTGATCATGGATCTCCCGCCCGACGGTCCGCGCATGATCGCGAAGTTCCTCGACACGATGCCCAGCCGGATCGACGACTACGAACGGCTCCTGAACGAGAACCCGATCTGGCTCGAGCGCAACGTGGGCGTCGGGAAGCTCTCTGCGGAGGACGCGCTCGCGCTCGGTGTCACCGGGCCGATCCTCCGGTCCGCCGGGGTGCCGGTGGACCTGCGTAAGGACGAGCCGTACAGCGGCTACGAGACCTACGACTTCGACGTGCCCGTGAGCATCGAGGCCGACGCGTACGCGCGCTACATCCTCCGCATCGCGGAGATGCGTGAGTCGCTGCGGATCGTCGAACAGGCGCTCGAGCGGCTCGCCGAGCCGGGTCCGGTGATGGTCGAGGACCCCAAGGTCGGCTGGCCCGTGAAGCTCTCGGTGGGACCGGACGGCATCGGCAACGACGAGGGATACCTCCGCCACATCATGGAGGAGTCGATGGAGGCCCTGATCCATCACTTCAAGATGGTCACGCAGGGGGTCCGGGTCCCCGAAGGCGAGGTCTATACCGCGGTCGAGTCGCCCCGGGGAGAGCTGGGCTACTACGTGGTCTCTGCCAACGAGCACCGCCCCTACCGCGTGAAGATCCGCGACCCTTCGTTCGTGAACCTCCAGGCGGTCCCGAAGATGGTCGAGGGAGGCCTCATCGCCGATGCGATCGCGGTGATCGCGTCGCTCGATCCGGTGATGGGAGG
>JALZDC010000384.1 GCA_030862755.1 Actinomycetota bacterium | reverse complement strand
AGGGCCTCGGGGCGAAGCTCGACGTCGAGCTTCGCCCCGAGCTCCGACGCCACGTCGATCAGTGCGTCCATGTCCTCGGCCTCCGTCCGGTAGTTCACGATGCACGACCGAAGGCAGAACCGGCCGTCGAGGACCGCGTTCGAGGAGTACACGCGACCATCGAGCTGGATCTCCGTCATGAGCCGGTTGTTGAGCAGGTCGAGATACGCGTCGCGGATCGCCGCGCCGGCCGGGTCGGAGGACGCATGGGCAAGGCCCGCCGGGACGTAGCGGAAACACGTGATCGAGAGCCCGACCGGCGTCATCAGCTCGAACTCCTCGTGCTCCTCCGCACGGGCGCCCAGGTAGCGTGCGAGCGCCGCGTCATGGGAGATCCGGCGCCCGTACGCCCTCCGGCCGTGCGCCAGCAGCGAGACCCAGACCTTCAGGGCCCAGAAGCCTCGGCTGAAGTTCGGCGAGTGACGACCGAGGTCGATCCCCCAGTCCGTGTGCTCATCGTCCTTCACGACGTATGCGACGTAGTCGACGTCGAACGCTCGCCGCATCAGCTCCATGTCCCGCACCACCACGCAGCCGCCCGATTGCGGCGTGTAGAGCCACTTGTGCGGATCGAAGGCGATCGAGTCCGCACGTTCGATGCCGGCGAACAGTGGGCGAAGATCGTCCGCGAGCATCGCGGGACCGCCGTACGCCGCATCCACGTGGAACCAGAGGTCTTCCTCCTCGCAGAGATCCGCGATCTCCTCGAGTGGATCCACCACGCCGGTCGAGACGGTTCCCGCGTTCGCTACCACGGCGAAGGGTCGGACCCCCGCCGAGCGATCCTCGGCGATCCGAGCGCGGAGTTCCCCCACCCGGATCCGGTAGCCGGGATCCACTGGGATCTGGCGAACCTTGCCCGAACCGATGCCCAACATGTCGGCGCCCCGGATGGAGACGACGTGGGTCTCGGTCGACACATACAGGCCGAGCATAGGGCCGCCGGCCACCCCGTCCTTGCGGACATCCCACCCCGCCTTCGCGTCCCGGGCCACCTTTAGCGCGACGAAGTTGGCCATCGCGCCCCCGGACGTGAGCGCGCCGCCCGCGGTCGCGGGCAACCCGAACACGTCTTGCGCGAACCAGCGCGCGAACCCGAGCTCGATCTCGGTCGCCGCCGGCGCGAGGCGCCATCCGCCCGGGTTACCGTTGAGTCCCGAGGCGAGCAGGTCGGCGGCGGCACCCGGCACCGTCCCGGCGCCCGAGATATAGGCGTAGAACCGCGGATGGCCGAGATACCCCGAGTACTCGAACGTGATCCGATTGAGGTAGTCGAGGAGCTCGTCCTCCGGCATCGGATCTTCCGGGACGGGGCCCACGACGGCGTCGCGGACCTCCTGGACCCCCCAGCCCCGCGAGACCGGGAGATCCCGGAGCCTGGTCAGCAACTCCTCGTAGATGTCCGCGACGCCGTCGGTGAATGCGCGGGCGCGCTTCGGATCCCAATCGAGGTCGCGGACCGGCACGGGCCGTTCGGCCATCACGGTTCCTTCTCCGCCGCGAGCACGAATCCCTCCTTGGCCATGAAGCGGCGGAAGCCCTCGTCACCGAAGACCTCGTAGAGGGCCTCGATCTGACTGGCGTGCTCCTTGATCGAGGCCATCTTCCGATCCAGCAGCTCGGGCGAGAGCTCGAAGTACAGATCCATGTCCTCGTCCGCGACGATGTTGGGGGTGCCGGGACGGAAGATGCCGAACGGTGCGAGCTTCTCCAGCCACTCGTCGGCGAGGCTCGTCGGGAAGACCGCGTGATACAGGCGGGCGCCGGACTTCGCGACCTGGCCGAAAGCCTCGCCGGCCCACCTGGAGACGTCCTGATGCGCCGCATGGCCGGTCATCCCTTCCGGACCGAACGTGAGGACGCTGTCGGGATCGACCTCCTTCATGATCCGACGCACCTGATCCGCCCCGGACGGATCCAGCGCCGTGTCCATGTCGATATCGATCGGCCCCTCGAGGAAATAGTGTTCCTTCACCCCGAGCACGTCCAGGCTCCGCAGGAGCTCGTTGGTCCGGACGTCGCCCATCCTCGTCGGAGGCCACTTCTCCTCGTCCATCGAGCCGCCCTCGCCGCGGGTGGCCGTCACGTCCACGACCCGCTGCCCCCCCTCCACCGCGGCCGTCATCAAGCCCGCGCTCAGATAGATGTCGTCGTCCGGATGGGCCCAGACCCCGAGGACGGTACCCAGCATCGTCGCGTCACGCATGCGGACGGATGCTAGCGGTTTCCCCTTGCCCGAGCTCGAGAGAGAGAACCTGTGCGCGACGAGGATGCGCCCGAACGCAGGACCACCGGGAGGTCGTCTCGGTGGTTTTGGATCCCATGC
>JALZDC010000350.1 GCA_030862755.1 Actinomycetota bacterium | reverse complement strand
CCATCGCTGCTGACGGCTCGATCCGCGGCGAGCGACCCTGCCCGCGTGCCGGGGAGCGAGCGCGATGGGGACCGACATGGTCGATAGCGCCCCGGAGCGGAAGATGCGGGTCCTCCATCTGATCATCGTCCTCGGCGAGACGAACGGTCAGTACAACGAGCATTGCCTGCCACTCATGCACGAACGAGACATCTCGATCGTCACGTACTTCGCGCCCAAGCTGACGCCGCCGCCGGAGATCACCCTCTTCGCCGGAGACGGCACGCTGCGCGGATTCTTCCGCGCGCTGAAGAAGGCCCTGAACGCGCAGGACTACGACGTGATGCATGCGCACGCCCCGCAGACCGGGACGCTCCTGGTGCTCGCGGCTCTGGCGTGGCGCCGCTTCTCCCGGCTCCGCCCATCGCTCGTCTACACGGTCCAGGATTCGTTCCACGACTACAAGCCGCGCAACCAAGCGATGATGGTGGTCGCGCTGGCGAAGTTCACGCGGATCGTCTTCTGCAGTCGTTCGGCCTACGAGAGTCTTCCAAGGATCCTCAAGCGCCTGGTGCGCGCGCGATGGCGAGTGGTGCAGAACGGAGCCGATCTCGATCGAGTCGACCGGGCGGTTGCTGCCCGCCGGGCGACACGCAACGGGACGGGCTTCACCGTCTTGTCCGTGGGACGTCTCGAGCAGGTGAAGGATCCGATCGCGGCGTTGAACGCCTTCTCCCGGAGCGTCGGCGAAGACGCGGGGAGCCGAGCCGTGTTCGTCGGCGCCGGGGAGCTCTCGACCGCCGTCACCGAGCGTGCGAGGGAGCTCGGTCTCCATGATCGGGTCGAGCTCACAGGTCTCATCCCTCGGGACGAGGTCTTCGTGTTGTGCGCCGATGCCGACGTATTCGTGTCGACCTCGCACGGAGAGGGGCTGCCGGTGGCCGTCCTGGAGGCCATGGCGGCCGGCTGCCCGGTGATCCTCTCGGACATCCCGCCGCACCGTGAGCTCGCAGAAGGCACCGACTTCATCCCGTTCGTCCCGCCCGGGGACGAGGAGGGCTTCGCGGAAGCCATCCGCCGGTTCCACGGGATGTCGCCAAAGGAGCGCCGGGAGATCGGTCGCCGCTGCCGAGATCACATGGCCGCGCGCTTCACCTTGCCGATCATGCGTGCAGGCACGGAAGCCGTCTATCGAGAGCTCGCTCCACGGGTCGGCGGCATGGCGCGCACACGATGATCGTCGAGTTCATCGGGCCCACCGGATCCGGCAAGACGACCCTGGCGCGGGGGCTCGTGCGCCGAGGTGTGGGTGCCCAGCCGGTGCGGATGGCGACGGATCTGCTGACGGACCGGCTGGGCCGTCGGTGGATCGACAACGCGCACGTGATCAACCTGCTCGCCGACGTGACCGCCCTTCCGTCGGTCATCCGCTCCTTCGATCGCGACCGCGAGTTCCTCCGGTTCGCGTTCGACAGGCTGAGGCGGCACGCCCCCTCCACCTTCGCCACGCTCAACTACATGCGGAACATGGTGCGCAAGCTCGGCATGCACGAGATGACCAGGCGGGCGGACCCGGGGACCACGTTCCTCGTCGATGAGGGCACCATCCTCACGGCCTATCAGCTCTTCGTCTACAGCGATGCGCCCTTCACGCAGGCCGACCTCGAGCATTTCGGCCGGCTCGTGCCTTTGCCCGACCTGATCGTGAACGTGAAGGCGCCGACCGACGTCTTGTTGAGACGCGCCATGGCCCGGCCCGACCGCCGGCGAGAGCTCGCGCACGAAAATCAGGAAGGGCTGGAGCGCTGGATCGTCCGAGCCGCGGAGATGTTCGATGCGCTGGCGGAGATCGAGCCCATCCGAGACCGCCTGGTGACCATCGAGATCACGGACGAGCCGGAGTGTCTGGACGCTGCCATCCGCGAGGTCGAGGGATGGCTCACCCGAGCCGACCTGCCGTCGGACGAAGGGGGCTCGCGGAGGAGGGCCACGCTGATCGCATTCGTGGGATCCGAGGCCACCGGGAAATCGACGATCCTGAACGAGGTGGAGAGCTGGCTCGGTCGGAGCCATCGGGTACGTAGGATCCATGCGGGCAAGCCTCCGAGCACCCCGATCACGTTCGTCCCGCACGTTCTTCTGCCCGCGATCAGGCGGCTGTTCCCCGAGCAACGGACGCTGCGCGTGGAGGAGCGATACGAGGACGACCACGCACCCACGAGGAACACCTTTCCCCTGCTCTTCGGCCTTCGGTCCGTGATGCTCGCCTACGAACGCCGCGCCCTGATCTCGCGTGCGATGCGCTCGGGCAGGGGCACGGTCGTCCTGAGCGACCGGTACCCGTCCGACACGAGCGGGGCACCGGACGGCCCGCAGCTCGCCCACCTACCCATGCCGTCGGGTCGCTTCTCGATCCGACGGGTGATCGCGAGGGTGGAAGGGCGCCTGTACCGGGACATCCCCGCCCCCGACATGGTCTTCCATCTGACCGCGCCCCTCGAGGTGACGCTCGCCCGGAACGCGGCGCGGGACAAGCGGGAACCGGAGGACTACGTGCGGTTCCGTCACGCGCTCAGCTCGAGGCTCCGATTCGAAGGGGCTCCTGTGTTACCCATCGACACCGACCGGGACCTCGAGCTCGTGGTGCAGGAGATCGAAGGAGTGATCGGTGACGGCAGCGCGACCGCTCGCTGACGAGGCTCCGGTGCTCCCGAACTTCGTGATCATCGGTGCGGCCAAGGCAGGTACCACCGCGCTGTACTGGTATCTCGCCGATCACCCACAGGTGTTCATGAGCCCGGTGAAGGAGACGAATTACTTCGCCTTCGGGCTCGACGACGAGGGCAACCTCCTCTACGGCGATCCCGACCTCCATCGATTCCCGGTGAGGTCCTCCGCCGCCTACGGTGAACTGTTCTCCGGCGCAGGAGACGCCGTGGCGATCGGCGAGGCTTCACCGATCTACCTGGAATGCCCGCAGACCGCGGCTCGGATCCGGGAGGTGCTGCCGACCGCTCGCATCATCTGCGGGCTCCGCGAGCCCGTCGATCGGGCGTACTCGGACTACCTGATGTACCTCCGGGCGCGAGGGCGTCGACTCGATCCCACCCGCGACCTGACCACTTCCTCAGCCTGGGCGCGACCGGAGTCTCACTGGATGCAGATCAGCAGGTACCACGAGGCGTTGTCACGATACTTCGATCTCTTCCCGCGCGAACAGATCCACGTCTTCCTGTTCGAGGACTTCCGGGCGGATACGGTTGGGACCGTGCGCGACGTCTACCGGACCGTGGGTGTCGATCCCCGTTTCACCCCCGACCTCGACACGCCGCACAACATCGGCGGGATGCCGTCGAACATGACGCTGGAGAAGGTCTTCACGAGCGGCGCGCTCAAGAGGGCGCTCGAGCCGTGGATCCCGCGTCGGGCGGCGGACCTGGCCAGGCGGCTCAGGACGAAGAACCTGAAGCAGGCTCCTCCGCTCCCGGGCGATCTGAAGGCAGAGCTGGGCCGCCATTTCCGGGACGACATCGCGAAGACCTCCGCGCTGATCGGCAGGAACCTGGACCACTGGCTCCTGCCGGCCTGAGAAGGTCTCAGCGCATCAGCGCCTGGACGAGACCGCTGGTCCGCCTCCCCCGGTACAGACGGATCGTCGGCTTCAGCAGCATCCGCTGCTTCAAGCCGTAGAGGGCGAGCTTCCGCCGGTCGTACCCCCTCTTCGCTTCCTCGCGGAACGCGTCGACGGCCCCCGCGAGCGAGGGCCCGTATTCACGCTGCAGCTCCGGGTAGACCTCTCCCGTGAGGTGCTCGTAGAG
>JALZDC010000333.1 GCA_030862755.1 Actinomycetota bacterium | reverse complement strand
CGGGCGGGGCGGACCACAGCGGCGAGGTAACGCTTTCCGTTCGGCCAGAGGCGGCACAGCTCGTGGCCGGCGCGCTGCCCGAACGGAACGCCCTGCCGGGGACGGTGGTGTTCGTCCGCGACCTCGGCGAGCTGTTCGAGTGCTTCGTGGACTGCGGCATGGACGAGCACGTGATCGTGGCGGGATCGCCGCGGGACTGGGTGCCCGTGCAACAGGGCGCTCGGGTGGCCGTGCGGTTCCCCGCCGAGGATTGCGTGGTGGTGACCACATGAGCGAGCGAGAGAGGCCCACGACCAGGACCTACGGGGTCCTCGCGTTCCCGGTGGCGATGCTCGCGGTCTTCTTCCTGATCCCGTTCGGGATCATGGTGGCGACGAGCTTCTACCACCGGGTCCCGGGGGCGTTCTACGAGCCGGCGTTCGAGCTCGCGAACTGGCAGCGGCTCTTCCAACCCGTGTTCCTCGAACGGGCCCTGTTCTCGATCGGGATCTGCCTCCTCGCCGGGATCGTGTGCATCGCGGTCGCCTTCCCCTTCACGTACTTCCTCACGCGGATGCGGCGACGTCCGCACGTCGCGCTGCTGATCGTAGTGCTCTCCGCGCTCAGCCTCTCCGAGGTCATCGTCGCGTTCACGTGGTACATCCTGCTCGCCCGGTCCTCGGGGGTGGGGAACATACTCGTCTGGCTGGGGCTGATGGACGAGGCCGCCGCGTACCAGCCGAGCTTCGCCGCGGTGCTGCTCGGCCTCAGCTACATCGCCTTCCCCTACTGCGTGCTCACCCTGTACCCGCAGCTCACCCGACTGGACCCCGAGATCACCGAGGCCGCGCAGACCCTCGGGGCATCGCCGTGGCGGACGTTCTGGACCGTCGTCGTGCCGATCGCCCGGCCGATCATCGTCGCCGGGTTCCTGCTCGTATTCGTGTTCACGCTAGGCAGCTACATCATCGCGTTCTTCCTGGGACGTCCCGAGCACTGGACGCTCTCGGTCTTCATCGCCGACCAGGCCTCGGCGAACGCGAACGTGCCGTTCGCGGCGGCGATGGCGATCTTCCTCACCGTGCTGTCCCTGCTCGTGGTGGCGGTGGTGGTCCTGGTGGAGTCCCGGACGAGGAGGCTGACGTAGTGCGCGCGTGGCGCTGGGCGCTCACCGCGATCGTCGTCGTGTTCCTGCTGGCGCCCCTGGTCGTGGTTGCCGTGGGCTCCGTGAACGAGAACCGTTACCTGAACTTCCCACCCGAGGGCTTCTCGCTCTCGTGGTACGGCCAGCTCTTCACCGACCCGGGGTGGCGGAACTCCATCCGATTGAGCTTGGAGATCGCCACCGCGAGCGCCGCGCTCGCCGTCCTGATCGCGACGCCGCTCGCCTTCGTGCTCCGCACCTATCGGATACGGCTAGCGCCGATCCTGTACGCCTTGGGCGTTCTGCCCTTCATGCTGCCGCCGATCATCAGTGCGCTGGGGATGCAGGTCTTCTGGCTCTCGACCGGCCACGTCGGCCGGATCGAGAACGTCGTTATCGCCCACGCGATCTTCTTCGCGACGCTGCCGCTCGTGACGATCTCCCTTGCGATGGAGACGATGGATCATGCCCTGCCGGAGGCCGCCCAGACGCTCGGCGCCGACCGGCGAACGACGTTCCGCACGATCACCCTGCCGTTGCTGATCCCATCGATGATCGCCGGGTACGCGGCGGCGTTCGTGCTCAGCCTGAACGAGTACATCATCTCCTTCCTCGTCGCCGGGTTCACGGTGGAGACCCTGCCGGTGAAGATCGTCAACGGGCTCCGCTATGGGTTCACGCCGACGATCGCCGCGATAGCGGTCGTGTTCGTCCTGATCGCGGCGACCACGCTGACGTTGTTCGCCATCTTCGGGAACCTGATGAAGTTCCTGGGCGCCGACCCGGCCATCCTTGAGAAGGACCGAGGCTAACCGGCCTTTCCCCCGAACAGCGCCAACAGCTCGTAGGCCGCGTGCGACGCGGCCACCGCGGTGATCTCCCCGGTGTCGTACGGCGGCGCCACCTCCACGATTTCCGCACCCACGAGGTTGATCCCCGCGAGCCCCCGGAGGATCCCCAGGAGCTCGCGGCTCGTGAGACCGCCGGCCTCGGGCGTGCCGGTCCCCGGGGCGAACGCCGGATCGAGCACGTCGATGTCGATCGACACGTAGACGGGAGCATCGCCGAGCCGGGTTCGGATCCTGTCCGCGACCGCCTTGCGGCCCTCGTCGAGGACATCCATCGCGGTGATGATCTCGAACCCGAACCGGGCGTCATCCACGAGGTCGTCCGGCGAGAAGAGCGGACCGCGGATCCCCACATGCGTGGCTCGGTCTTCGAGCAGTAGACCCTCCTCCCACGCCCGTCGGAACGGCGTCCCGTGCGTGTACGCCGCGCCGAAATACGTATCCCACGTGTCGAGGTGCGCGTCGAGATGCAGCAGGGCCACGGGTCCGTGGCGGCGGTGCATGGCCCGCAGGAGCGGCAGGGCGATCGTGTGATCTCCCCCGATCGAGAGGAGATGGGTCACCGAGTCCAGCACCTCGTCCGCCGCGGCTTCGATCTGGGAGATCGCCTCGACGATGTCGAACGGGTTGCAGCCCACGTCGCCGGCGTCGGCGACCTGCTGTACGTCGAACGGGTGGACGTCGAGACCGGCGTGGTAGGCCCGCAGGAGCCTCGTCGCGTTCCGGACCGCGTGGGGCCCGAACCGGGCACCCGGCCGATAGGTCACGCCGCTGTCGAACGGGATCCCCAGGACGGCGACGTCGCAGACGTCGACATCCTCGCGACGAGGGAGGCGGGCGAACGTTGCCGGCCCCGCGAAGCGGGGGACGACGAGCGGATCGACCGGGCCGACCGGTGCGGGGCGTTCTTCCGGCGAGCGATCGGGGTTCGGG
>JALZDC010000429.1 GCA_030862755.1 Actinomycetota bacterium | reverse complement strand
CGGGGCGGGCACGGGCAGCCCCAGATCGATCTCATGATTTTGGTGCGGGCATTCGACCTCGGGCTCGACCCCTTCGACGCGGTCGCCGGCCCGCGCTGGCTCATCGGGGGGATGTCGCCTCTACGGGGGGGTGAGCCGTGGATCCAAGCTGAAGGGTCGATCCCCGAACGCGTCCACGCCTCGTTCGGCCGCGAGGGTTTCCGGGTGGAGTCCCTCGACCAAGTGGATCGGGCGGTCGGACACGCGCAACTGCTCCGCATCGATGGCGCGCTGTCCGTGGGCAGCGACCCGCGGGCGGATGGTGGAGCCCTCGCATCGTGAGCAGCCGCCCGTCGTAAGGGGATGGGACATCCGCCCATCGGCCCCTTGGCATCCCCTCAGGGTTCTCGCAGACTAACCCTCGATGTCGCCGCGACTGCTGTCCGCCGGAGGAGGGCTCCGCCGGGTCCTCGATGTGCTCGGCGACGACCACACGGTCGTGTGGGAGGCGGAGACGGAGCCGGGACTCTTCACGTCCGTCACGAACACCGTCGAAGGATCGCTCGGATACTCGCCCCGCGAGTGGGTGGACGACCCGCTGTCCTGGCTCGCTCGCGTGCATCCGGAGGACCGCGATCGGGTCACCGAGGCATGGACGAGGGCGGCGGAGGGGGAGCGGCTGGATATGGAGTACCGCTTCGCAAAGAAGGACGGCAGCGAGGCCATGCTCTGGCACATCGGCCAGCTCGTGCCCGCGACCGTTCGACCGAAGACGAAGCTGCGAGGGCTGATCGTCGACGTCACGGAGCGACGTCGTCTCGAGCTAGAGCAGGTCGAGGCCCTGCGGGAAACGAGTGAAGGACGGACCCGGGAAGCCGCCTCGAGGTGGGTAGAAGCCGAGGAACGTTTCCGCGCGCTCGAGGAGCAGGTGCCGGCGATCACCTACCTCGACGCGATCGATGGCCCCCAGAAGACGCTCGCGATCAGCGCTCAGACCACGACGATCCTCGGCTACCGCCCGGACGAGTGGTACGCCGATCCAGACCTCTGGAGCAAGATCCTCCACCCAGACGATAAGGACCGGGTGGAGGCGGCGGAGCGCTCCGGCGGCTTCGCGGGCGGGATCGAGTACCGCGCGGTCACGAAGGACGGGCGCACGGTCTGGCTCCATGACCGCTCCCGGCTGATCACCGACGGTGAGGGCGTCCCCCGGTACTGGCTGGGCGTGCTCGTAGACGTGACCGATCGACGTCGCGTGCACGAGCTCCGTCACGAGCTCGCCAGCGAGCGCGCGCAGAACCTCCTCCTGTCCGCCGCCGACGAGGCCAAGACGTTCGCGATGCAGGCCGTCTCGCACGACATCCGGACACCGCTGGCCGCGATCCTTGGCCTCGCGGTCACGCTCGAGAGCAAGGCCGGGGAGATGTCGGCCGAAGAGGTCCGGGACCTGTCGTCCCGGATCGTGCAGAACTCGCGACGCCTCGACCGGATCGTGACGGACCTCTTGGACCTCGACCGGCTCCAGCGGAACGGCTTCGCCGCGAACCTGCGGCCCGTCGACCTCGGGACGCTCGTCCGCCAGCTCGTGACCCGTACGGAGGCCGTCACCGAACGCCGGCTCCAGCTCGACTCGGGTCCCGTGCACGCGCGGGCTGACCCCACGATGGTCGAGCGGATCGTCGAGAACCTCCTGACCAACGCGGTGAAGCACACGCCCGGTGACTCCCGGATCTGGGTCCGGGTGGAGCGCACGGACGAGGGGGCGCTCATCGCCGTCGAGGACGACGGGCCCGGGGTCGCACCCCAGGAACGTCAGCGGATCTTCGAGCCCTTCACGCAGGGCACGAGCCCGGGACCGGGCGGTGCCGGCATCGGCCTAGCCCTCGTCGCGAGGTTCGCCGCGCTCCACGACGGCCGGGCGTGGGTCCAGGAGCGGACGGGCGGAGGCGCTTCCTTCCGCGTCCTCTTGGCCTTCGATCCTGAGCCGGATGTGCTCGTCCTCCCCGACGGCCCTCAGGACACCGGGACGGGCTCCTCTCCCGAGGACAGCCAGGCGTAGGCCTCGTCCTCCTGCGCGAAGTGCAGACGGAGGATCGCGTGCAGCCCGTACAGGACGCGGCGCAGGTCCACGAGGTCGTCGGATGTGGGCCCTTCTTGGGGCAGATCGTCCACCAACTGCCGGAACACCCGCGCGAGGTGAGAGATCTCGATGTGGGCACGGGC
>JALZDC010000309.1 GCA_030862755.1 Actinomycetota bacterium | reverse complement strand
GCTCGAGCACCGTCGCGGCTCTGGCGTCGACCGCCAGGTTCATGTCGTACGTCGCGGCCAGGAGATCGCCCAACGTGCCGATCTCGAGGCCGGAGGAGCCGATGAACGCGAAGTACCGTGGGCGAGGCTGCGCGATCGATTCGTCCAGCGCCCGGGCGGCGTCGTCCAGCGCCTCGTGGACGCTCACAGGGTCCTGCGGGAGCCCGGCCTGCAAGAGCGCCCGGAGCCGCTCGTCCAGCGGCGGCTCCTCGGGCCGGGGGCGGTCGAAGCTCCGCCAGGCCTCCGCGACGAGCTTCGCCGCGTGATCGAGCGCCTCCTCACGGGGCGCGTCCAGCCGCAGCGGGCGATCGTGGTCCTCGGTCGTGGCTCGGGCTCCTTGTCCCCGGGCGGACCACGATACCTGAGGCCGTGCGCGCGGCTCGCCCGTCGCTTGCGCCACCATCGCCTGCCCCATACGATTCGGTACCGAAGGAACCGGCGCTGGCCGCAGGCCTTCCCCCAACCCGCCTGCGTCGGAGGCAGGCCCTCCGGGGCCCGGACCGAAGAGCGGGAGGAGCGATGGCAGCTGCGAACCGGGGGACGAGCGAGTCGGGTCTGGCGGTACGCGCCGTCGGCCTCCCCACCGCGATCAGCGCGACGTTCGGCCTGATCCTGGCGACCACGGTGATGGTCTCGGTCCCGCAGTTGTTCTCCGCGAGCTCCGTGGCCGTCGTCGCGCTGGCGCTCGGCCTGCTCGCGATGTACATGCAGGTGATGAGCTTCTCCGAGCTGGCCACGATGATCCCGAAGGCCGGCTCGATGAACGAGTACGTGCGCGCGGGCCTAGGGCCGTTCTTCGCGACCCTCACCGTGTTCGTCGGTTACTTCGCGATCGTGATCTTCCCAGGGGCGTCGGAGGCGTTCCTCTCGGCCACGATCCTCTCGGACGAGGCGTTCCTCGGGGCCGGGCTCTCCTTCAAATGGTGGGTCACGATCATCGTGGTGGCGCTCGCGATCCTGAACATGTTCGGCGTCCGCGCGTTCGCCGCCCTGGAAGTTCCGCTGACGTTCATCCTCGCGGCCTCGCTGCTGGTATTCGGGATCGCCGGCCTCGTCGGCGTCGGTGACCCTATCGGCGCGGCGCTTCCCTCCGTCGACTTCGATCTCGACCTCCTGACCGCGTTGATCGGCCTCGCGATCTTCACGTTCGTCGGCGTCGAGTACACATGCCCACTGGCCGAGGAGCTCAGACGCCCGGAGCGCGACATCCCGTGGGGGATGTTCATCGGGCTCACGCTCGTCGCCGTCCCGATGTTCCTGTGGGGGGTCGCCGCGACCCGCTACATCCCGCTCGATCAGCTGGGAGACCCGACCCAGATCACGAACATGAACGTGGCGATCGCGATCTTCGGCGATCTCGGCAAGTGGTGGATGGGGATCCTCTCGATCGCCGCCACGCTCTCGACGCTGAACGCGATCGCCGCTGGCGTCCCTCGCATCATCTACGGGATGTCGCAGACGCGACAGCTGCCCTCGGTTCTGGGGTGGCTGATCCCATCGACGCGCGCTCCGGCGATCGGGATCGTGCTCGTCTCGATCCCGCCGATTTTGCTGAACGTCACGGATCAGACCCTGGAGGGAGGGTTCCTCGAGCTTATCCTGGCCGGCGTGCTCGGCTGGGGGGTCGCGTACGTGATCATCCACATCACCCAGATCGTCTTGCGTGTGCGAGAGCCCGATGCGCGCCGTCCGTACCGATCGCCGCTGTTCCCCCTCCCGCAGATCGTAGGCATCGCGCTGCTGGTGATCGCCGGTCTCAACATCTTCCCCGTTCCCGAGATCGAGTCGAACATCTACGCGGACTTCGGCATCTTCCTGGTGATCTCTGTGATCTTCTCGCTCCTGTTCAACGCCGTGAGCTACGGGCCGGCGAGGATGTTTCGGCCCGTGCCGTTGAACGAGGTCTATCAGGAGGACGAGGTCATCGCCGAGCACATCCCGCCGCCCTGAACCGCTCGAACGAACCCCTCCTGCAGCGGGGCGCGAGGCGACGAGCTTCGGTTGTGCTCAGGACGGATGTCGAGGCGTTCGGCCGGCTCGGCTACCGCGAGGCTCGCCGGCTCCTCCCGCACGGGGCTCGTCTGATCGCCGACGGGAGGCCGGCCCTCCGGCTCGCGCTCCGGCCGACGGGTGGGCGGATCTTCGGCGGGACGTACGCCCTCGAGGTGTCGACCGACGACCCCGTCCTGCCCCGGACGGCAGGGATCTCGGCTCGCGGCATGGGGGGCGTCAAGCTGCGTGGGATCTCCTTCCGAGCCCGGAGCGGGGACGACGACGGTCTGCGTCTCGCTCGGCGACTGACGTCCGATCGTTCCCTCGTGACGGCGCTCTCCCAGGTGCATTTCGAGCAGATCCGAGTGGAGCCCGATGGTCGGGCGGTGATCCGGCACATGGGGGGCTCGCTGGTCTGGCTGCTATTCCCGCCGCTCTCGCAGGTGATCCCGATCGTCTCCGAGCAGGTGGAGGCGACCGTTGCTGCCCTCGAGGCGTTCGCCGGTCGCGGGCAGGGGCCGGCCGGCGACCGGCCTACCGGCTGATGGCTCAGCCGCTCCACCCGGTCGCCGGACGCTCGAACCACACGTGCACCTGGCCGGTGCCGACCGAGGCTTCGTACTCGCTGAACAGCTCGCCGGGCGCCTTGCACGCCGCCCCACCGAGCGCGCCAGCCATGATCAGGTAGTGCCCGAACTTGCCCTCAGGACCCACCTTCCGGTACTCGGGAACCCAGTCGATCACGGCCCCGTGGTCTCCCTTCTGGAGCAGGTCGAGCACGTGAAGGTCGGCCTCGCGGGCCTCCGGGGTGATGATGTTCTTCATCGGGTCCGAGCTCTCCCGGCCGCGCAGCTCGCGGAATGGGAGGAACCGGTGGGACAACCCTCCCGACGCGAGGAGCACCACCTTCCGGTCCAGCGACAGGACGGCCTCGCCTATCAACTGCCCCAGGAGCAGGAAGTCCTCGGTGGTCCCGCACTGGTTGATGCCGACGCTTACCCAGTTCTCCTGACCGTCCTTCAGGTAGGACCAGATGTTTACGGTTCCGTAGAAGATCGGCAGGTACGGGTCGTCGGAGGCGAGCACCCAGGTGTCGTCGCGATTCTCCGCCTCCTTGGAAACGGCGAACGCGAGCTCCGGATCGCCCGGCATGTCGTAGGGGATCTGGCGCATGCCGCGCGGCAGCTCATGCGAGGTGAAGATGCCCTCGCGCTTCTCGTGCGCGGTGATGATGTGCTCGAACGTCACCTCCCAGTGGGTGTCCATCACCACGAACGTGTCGGCCTGGAGGCGGTCGAGCACCTCGGAGCGGAGCCGCCGCAGCCCGGGGACGAGCGTGATCTCCTTGCCATCGTTGATCTCGAGCCGCACTTCCTCCGGCAACATGATCGTGGGGACGTGCGAGACGATCCCTGCGCCGACGATCTCACCCATCGCGTGCTCCTCTCGGTCGCTCAGGTCTCTCCGTTCAGGTCCAGGGGGCCGTGCAGACGTTCTTCACGTCGGAGTAGAAGTCGAAGCTCCAGACGCCGCCCTCTCGGCCGATGCCGCTGTTGCGGGACCCGCCGAAAGGCGCTCGCAGGTCCCGGACGAAGAAGCAGTTCACCCAGACGGTGCCGGCGACGAGGGCTGAGGAGACCCGCTCCGCGCGGCCGGGATCGCCCGTGTACACGATCGCCGACAGGCCGTACGTCGTGTCGTTCGCCATCGCGACGCCCTCGTCTTCCGAGGCGAACCGCTGGATCGTGAGGACCGGACCGAAGACCTCATGGCGGACGATCTCTGCGTCGCTCGGAGGCTCGCGGAAGAGCGTGGGTCGGTAGAAGAGGCCGCCGAGATCCTCGCTCGGTCCGCCGCCGAACACGACCTCGATATCCTCACCCTTCGCGCGCTGCACGAAGCCGTCGACGCGGTCGAAGTGCTCTCGCGTGATCAGCGGACCGAGGTCGGTGGTCTCCTCGCGCGGATCGCCCTGCCGGAGCGCGGCGGTTGCATACGTGAAGCGGGTGAGGAACTCGTCGTGGATCGCCTCTTCGACGAGCAACCGCGTACCGGCGAGGCATACCTGCCCGGCGTTATCGAACTGGTTCACGGCCTGCTTCACCGCCTCGTCCAGGTCCGCGTCGGCGAAGATCAGGAACGGCGCCTTACCACCCAGCTCGAGTGAGACGGGCGTGAGGTTCGCGCCCGCCGAAGCCGCGACGAGCTTCCCAGTGGCGACCGAGCCGGTGAAGGCGACCCGGTCCACGTCGGGGTGCGCGACGAGGGCGGCGCCGGCCTCCTCCCCGATACCCTGAACCACGTTGAAGACGCCGTTCGGCATCCCGGCCTCCCGCGTGATGTCGGCGAGGAGCGATGCGGTGAGCGGCGCCCACTCGGGCGGCTTCGCGATCACGGCGTCGCCGGCGGCGAGCGCGGGAGCGATCCGCCACGTCGCGAGCATCAGTGGCGCGTTCCAGGGCGTGATCACGACCGCGACGCCGGACGGATCCCAGCTCACGTGATTCGTGTGGCCGCGCGTATCGAAGTCGTCGTGTTCGAGCTCCTCGAGCTCGTCGGCGAAGAAGTGGAAGTTGTGCCCGGCGCGGGGGATCACGGAGTTCGTCATCGAGCGAAGCAGGGAACCGTTGTCGCGGGTCTCGACCTTGGCGATGTCGGACGCGCGTTGCTCGATCAGCTCACCGACGCGGTGGAGGATCTCCGCGCGCTCCTTCGGCGCCATCGAGCCCCACGCCTCGAACGCCTGCCTGGCCGCCTCGACCGCCAGGGCGGCTTCGTCGGCTCCGCCCCGGGCGATCTCCGCGACCGGCGTCTCGTCGATCGGGGAGATGTCAGTGAAGGTCGGACCCGAGGCGACCCGCTCGCCGCCGATCCAATGCTCGGTCGAGACCTCGACGCCCTCGACCACGACGCGTTCGCTCAGCGCGCTTCCTTCCCACCAGGTCGTTCGTATCCAAACGGTATGGACGGTTCGCCGGGTCTGTCAAACCGGCCTCATCCGACCGTCAGTGTGCCGAGCATCCCGAAGTCGTAATGGCCCGGGAGGTGGCAGCCGAAGATCAGCGCGCCGGTGATCTTCGGGAACGTGTAGGTCGTCACGACCGTCTCCCCCGCCGGGACGGACACCTCTCCGGGCCGCGGATCGTGGTGCGCCTCCGTCCCCTCCTCGTGGGCGCGCTGCACACGCTCGTCCCCGAGGATGAACTCGTGGTCGATCGGATCGGTGTTCCGGATGACGAAGCGCACGGTCTCTCCGGGCTCCACCGCGAGATCGCCCGGCTCGAACTTCGAGTAGTGGATCGTGATGTCGATCGTGCCCGCGATGGCGCGGGCGGCGGCGCCGCGGGATGTCGCAGCCGCTCCGACGAGAAGCGTCAGCGCCACCGCGGCCGCCGCCGCCCGCAGCCTCACCGCCGGAACACCCGCTGCGCCTGACGTCTGACCGCGGGATCGGTGACGGCCATCACGAACGCGACCGCGACGAGCGCCGCCATCACGGTCCAGACGACCGACCACGGGGCCGCGCCGGATGTTGCCGGGTATCCGGCCGCCACGGGGCTCGGCCGTCCGTAGCCGCTCGCGTCGATCGCGAGGTCGTGCTTCAGGTTCGCCGCGGTCTCGTTGATCCGGATGTACGTCAGCCACATCCCGCTCTCCGGCAGCCACTTCATCCCGCGGTCAGAGCGGAGATCGGCGAGGAGCGTGCTGGACGCCGGCTCGCTCACCTCCTGGATCAGTCCGCGTTGCCTCTGGTCGAACCCCCTCGAGCGCTCGGCCTGCGGGAGCATCTCCGGCCGGCGGTCCGTGAGCAGGTAGACGTCCGCCTGCACGATCTCTGCGTCCTTGCGGCCGAGCGCCAGGATCCGAAGCGGTACCCACGGGTTGGGCGTCGGGATCACGATGTGAACCGGCGTGCCCTGCCCGGTCTGCACGCCCCGGTTCGCCGCTCGCTGCGCGTTGAACCTGGCAGCGAGGAAGATCGGGCTCCGGTCCGCGTAGAAGGCCAGCATCTCCGGCGCGTCCGGGGGCAGGAAGTACCCGTGCTCGCGCGCCCAGTTGCCGACCTCGACGGCACCGCCCTTCAAGACGGTGATGTCGAGTGCCTCGATCTTCTTCTCCAGGATGACCTCGGCGTCCGCGGACGCGGCCTCTCCCACCGCTGAGAAGGCCGCGTTCCTGAGGGTCTGCTGCTGTGTCTCGATGACTAGACGCTGGAGCGTCCAGTCACCACCTTTGATCACGTCCGTCGGGACGCCCGGGAGCGGGATGATAGACCCGACCTCCGAGCCCTCGCCGGCGAACTCGAACGAGGTGACGTAGTGCTCGATGCCCTCGTGGTAGGCCGCGAGCGTCGTCGTCTTCAGCAGGCTGACCGTGCCGTTCGGCGTGACCAGCCCGCCGCAGGCAAGGGCGCTCCCGGCGGCGCCCGTGAGGAAGATCGCGGTGAGCATCGTGAGGGTGGCTGCAGGTGCGAGCCGGTTCCGCATGGCGGGCTCCTTTCGACGACCGTGGCTCTGTTGGCCATGATCTCGGCCGGTCTGGATCTCCTTTGGACGGCCCCTCGAGCGCGACGGGTTCCCGGATCTCCGAGAGCTTCCGACCGAGGGGTCCATGCCCGGGGGGCCCCGTGCCTGACGGCGGTCAGCTGCTGAAGCGCTCGAGCAGCTCCGGAGTCACCCGTTCGCGCAGGTTCGCGGCAACGCGCATGCGCTCGAGGCTCTGCTGGAGCATGAGGTGGTTCTGCGGGATGTCGTGCTCCTGGAAGAACGCATCGACCTCGTCGACGACCGCGGGATCGGTGAGGTACCGGATGCCGGAGACGAGGCCGATGATGTTGGACGCTGCGAACCGATCCTGCATCTCGTTCCATCTGCTTGCGATGAACCGCCAGACCCTGGGTCCTTGATGGCGGTTCGTGGTGGAACGCGCGAGGAGGTACGGGGCGTCCTGCGTCCGAACCTCGTCGGACATGCTCGCCGTGAGCACCCGATCGATCTGGGCCTCCCCCGGGAACCGCGACGACGCGAACAAGTAGCGCTCCTCCTCCTGGGGCGTGGTGGCGCCGCGGTACCGCCGCCAGTACCGGTCGAGGTCCTCCGCGGTTCCTTCCGCGGCCACGGCTTCAACGGCCGCCTGCAGGAGCTGCGGGTCGCCCTCGCCGCCGAGCTCGAGCTCGCGGCACTGCGCGAGGGTCTCGGGATCCGCTCCCAACACGGCGAGGGACTGCACCAGCTGGCCTCGCAGCGCGCGCGTGAGATCGGATTCGTCTTCCGAGGCCTCCCAGCCGAG
>JALZDC010000290.1 GCA_030862755.1 Actinomycetota bacterium | reverse complement strand
GGTCGTGGCCGGGTTCCACCTCCGGGAGACCCTCGAGGGGGATCAGCTCGATGGTCATCGCAGCGAAGCGAGAGCGGCACGGGCGAGTCGCTCTGCGACCTCGTCGTCGCGCATCACCGTGTCGGTGACGGTCACACGGACGTCCACCTCGTCGCGCACCCGGGCCGCCAGGCGAGCGTCGGCGTCGTCGATCACCCACGCATCCAGGAGACCGTCGTAGGCCCGCGCGGCGCCGACGGCGGAGACCTCGAGGCCCACGACCGGCATCAGGCGGTCCGCCATGCCCGCCAGGGGGCGCCCGCCGACGATCGGTGAGATCCCCACCACGGGCCGCCCGGCCACGGTCTCCCTGAGGCCCTCGACCGCGAGGATCGGGCCGATCGACACGACGGGGTTGGATGGGCAGATCACGACCACGTCCGCATCTTCGATCGTTTCGATCACGCCTGGTGCGGGCGAGGCGTCCTCGACCCCCTCGAAGCGGATCGCCTTGACGTCGTCCCGGGCCCCACGGCGGACCCAATACTCCTGGAAGTGCAGATCCATCCCCTGCCCGACGGAGACGACATCTAGCCGGGTCTCGACCCGCTGATCGCTCATCGGCAGGATCCTGGCCACGATCTGGAACCGCGTGGCGATACGCGCGGCAACTTCGGAGAGCCGCGATCCGGCCGCCAACGATCGGGTCCGGAACAGGTGGGTCGCCAGGTCCAGGTCGCCGAGCCCGAACCAGGCGGCATCGGGATCGAAGGCCCGGAGCTCCTCGGTCGACCGGAAGGTCTCGTCGCGCCGCCCCCATCCGCGCTCGCGGTCGAACGCATCCCCGAGCCAGTACGTGACCGAGTCGAGGTCCGGGCATACCCGCAGGCCGTGGACGTCCAGGTCGTCGGCCGTGTTCACGACCGCCGTGACATCGGCGGGCGGGACCGCGCGGACGAGACCGCGCAGGAACTTCCCGGCGCCGACGCCTCCGGCGAGTGCGACGACCTTCACAGGAGCAGAGCGTAGTAGCCTCCGGTCGTGGCGGTCGCGACGACTCACGCCCTGCGGCGGGCGCTGGCGCGCGCCGAGCAGGGCAAGTCCCTCTCTTTGGATGAGTCGGCGGACCTCATGGGGGCGAGGGGTCACGACCTCGAGCGGTTGCGGTCGGTGGCCGCGCAGCTCCGCGATCTCGGCACCGGCGGTCGCATCACCTATTCGCGCAAGGTCTTCATCCCGCTCACGATGCTCTGTCGCGATCATTGCCACTACTGCACGTTCGCGAAGCCGCCGGCGAAGCTGGGCGCGCCGTTCCTCACGCCCGATGAGGTCCTCGCGATCGCCCGGGGTGGCCGCGCGCGGGCGTGCAAGGAAGCGTTGTTCACGCTCGGCGATCGCCCGGAGGACCGTTACGACGTGGCCCGCCGATGGCTGACCTCGCGGGGATTCACCTCGACGCTCGAGTACGTACGCGCGTCCGCCATCGGCGTGATCGAGCAGACCGGCCTCCTGCCGCACCTGAACCCGGGTGTGATGAGCTACGAGGAGCTCGCGAGGCTGAAACAGGTGAGCGCGTCGATGGGGTTGATGCTGGAGACATCGTCGGGCCGTCTCTCGACGAAGGGGGGCCCGCACTTCGGCTCCCCGGACAAGCACCCGTCGGTGAGGCTCCGAACGATCGAGGACGCCGGCAGGCTCGCGATCCCCTTCACCACCGGGATCCTCGTGGGCATCGGGGAGGACGCGCGCGAACGAGCCGCCTCGGTCTTCGCCATCCGGGATCTGCACCGACGGTACGGCCACATCCAAGAGGTGATCGTCCAGAACTTCCGCGCGAAGCCGGGAACGGCGATGGCGGACGCCCCTGAGCCGGGCGACGAAGAGTTCCTCGCCGCCGTGGCCACGACGCGAGTGGTCATGGGGCCGCACGTGAGCATCCAAGCTCCCCCCAACCTCTCCGACCCGGAACAGCAGCTCCGATTGCTGGACGCGGGTATCAGCGACTGGGGGGGCGTCTCGCCACTCACTCCCGACCACGTCAACCCGGAGCGGCCGTGGCCGGCGATCGAGTCGCTCGCGGCCACGACGGCCTCGGGCGGCAAGCTCCTGCGCGAGCGACTCACGATCTACCCTCGGTTCGCAGGGAGCCCAGATCCCTATCTGGCGGGGAGGATGCGCGCTCCCGTCCAGGCCCTCTTGGGGGAGGAGGGGCTCGCGGTCGAGGGAGCGATGCCCGCGCCGGCGGCCTGGCAGGACCCGGACGTCACGTGGAAGCCTCGGACCTTCGACCTCACCTTCGCGAAAGGTCCGGAAGCGGGGCTCCGAGCGGACGCCGATACCGTGTACGGGGAGAGCCCTGCAGAAGACCCCGTCACCCGAGCCTGGGCGGGGCGGGACGTCGTCCCGGCACGCCTGGACGCCGACATCCGCCGAGCGCTCCAGCTCGCGGAGCGGCACCGCCCCATCTCCGACGAACAGGCGCTGGCCCTGTTCCAGGCGGAGGGTGTGGAGCTGGAG
>JALZDC010000275.1 GCA_030862755.1 Actinomycetota bacterium | reverse complement strand
GCTCCCGTGGCAGCTCCGCGGCCGCTCACCGACCCAGCGGGTCCAGCGAACGTTCATGTTCACGGACATCGCCGGATCGACGAACCTCCTCGAGGCGATGGGCGACGAAGCCTGGCAGTCGCTCCTGTCGTGGCACGACAAGACGTTGCGCTCGCTGTTCGGAGCGAACCGGGGTGAGGAAGTGGTGGCGACGGGCGACGGATTCTTCGTGGCGTTCGAGTCTCCGGACGACGCGCTCGCCTGTGCCGTCGCGATCCAGCGGGATCTCGCCGCGCACCGGGCGTCCGCCGCGTTCGCCCCCCAGGTCCGGATCGGCGTGCACGCGTCGGACGCGACGATGGTCGGCCGGAACTTCACGGGGAAGGGCGTGCACGAGGCCGCGCGGATCGGTGCCCTCGCCGAGGGCGGACAGATCGTCGCGAGTGCGACGACCGCCGCGGGCGGGCAGTTCCCCACCAGGGATCCCCGGACGGTGACGGTCAAAGGGATCTCGGATCCGATCGAGGTCGTCACCGTCGACTGGCGGTAACGCCGGGGTCGGCGCCCGGCCATATCCTGGGTCCGATGGCGGAGCCCGCACATTTCCGCGACCGGATCGCGATCCTTCGGCCGCTGGCGGTCCGTGACTTCACGTTCCTGTGGACCGGGATGACGGTTTCGATGATCGGCGACGGGATCTACCTGGTGTCGATCGCGTGGCAGGTCCTTTCGATCGAGAACCGGCCGGGAGCGCTCGCGCTCGTCGGTATCGCCTGGTCGCTGCCTCAGGTCTTGCTCGTGATCGCGAGCGGAGCGCTCTCCGATCGGCTGGAGCGGAGACACCTGTTGATCGCGGGGGACGTGATCCGTTTCCTCGCGATCGGGACGTTGGGTTTCCTGTCCGTCAACGACCAGTTGAACTCCATCCCGATCGTCCTCGGGCTGGTCGTCGTGTACGGGGCCGGACAGGCCGTCTTCCAACCGGCCTTCACGTCGATCACGCCGACGATCGTGCCCGCGGACCTGCTCGTGCAGGCCAACTCCCTGGCGCAGCTGGTGCGGCCGTTCGCGATGACCTTGGTCGGTCCGCTCGTGGGCGGCGTCCTCATCACGTGGTTCGGCGTCGGGTTCGCCTTCCTCGCGGACGCGCTGACCTTCGCGTTCTCCGCCCTGATGATCCTCGCGATGCGCACGCGTCGCGCCCCGAAGGACGAGCGCGAGGAAACCTCGTTCTTCGGTGACGTCTTGGAGGGGTTCCGGTACGTGCGGCAGCAGCGATGGCTCCTGATCGCGATGGTCGGGGCGACGGTGAGCCTGCTCGCCGTCTGGGGACCCTGGGAGACGTTGCTTCCGGTCGTGGTGAAGAACGACCTCGGCGGGAGGGCCTCGTCGCTCGGGTTCGTCTTCGGCGCCGGCGGCGTGGGCGCGGTGATCGCGGCGGCGGTGTTCGGCCAGCGGGGGAGCCTCCCGCGCAAGCCCGTCACCGCGATGTACCTCGCGTGGGCGCTGGGGATGTTCGGCACGGCCGGCTTCGGGTTCGTCACCTCGGTGTGGCAGGCGATGGTGGTCGCTTTCGTCACGGAGGCGTCGATCACCTATCTAGTGGTCGTCTGGGTGACCCTGGTGCAACGGCTCGTCCCGGACCGTCTCCTCGGGCGCGTCTTCTCGCTCGACTGGATGATCTCG
Source organism: Actinomycetota bacterium (assembly GCA_030862755.1). Taxonomy (GTDB): domain Bacteria; phylum Actinomycetota; class UBA4738; order UBA4738; family HRBIN12; genus JAJNBA01. Next base: position 5,309 of record JALZDC010000275.1, on the reverse strand, counting down.
ACGTTGGGGGTGCCGCTCTCGTTCGCGATCACGGGGCCGACGGCCGAAGCCATCGGGCACGACGCGACCCTGATCTGGGCCGGCGCGATCGGCGGCACCATCACCCTCGCGTTCATGTTCGTCCGGGGAGCCAGGAGGCCCGAACAGGACGGCTCGCTGGCGACCCAGGAACCTTCGGGCGCGGCTGCGTAGACTCGAACCGTGGAGTACACGCACGTCGGCCGGCTTGGGCTCGTCGTGTCCCGGCTCTGCCTGGGCACGATGAACTTCGGTCCCCACACGCCCGAGGCCGAATCGCACAGCATCATGGACGCCGCGATCGCGGAAGGCATCAACTTCTTCGACACGGCCAACGTCTACGGGCGGCATCTCGGGGTGGGATCGACCGAGCGGATCATCGGCGACTGGTTCGCGAAGGGCGGTGGGCGTCGGGAGAAGGTGGTGCTGGCCACCAAGGTCTACGGCCAGATGGCCGAGTGGCCGAACGAATCGCGTCTGTCCAAGCTCGCGATCCGCCGGGCGTGCGAGGGCTCGCTGAGGCGTCTGCAGACCGACTACATCGACCTCTATCAGATGCACCACATCGATCGGAACGCCTGGTGGAACGAGATCTGGGAGGCGATGGACCAGCTGAAGAGCGAGGGGAAGATCCTCTACGTGGGGTCGTCGAACTTCGCCGGCTGGCACATCGCGAGGGCGAACGAGATCGCCAGCAAGTGGCACACGGTCGGGCTCGCCACGGAGCAGTCCCTCTACAACCTCACCGAGCGCACGCTCGAGCTGGAGGTGATCCCCGCCGTTCAGGAGTATGGGATGGGGCTGATCGCCTGGAGCCCGCTCGCCGGCGGGTTGCTTGCGGGTGCGCTCAAGAAGGTCGACGAGGGTCGCCGCTCCTCGGAATACCTGCAGGACGAGATCGATAGGGAGCGCGACCGGCTGGACCGGTGGGAGAAGATCTGTGCCGACCTTGGCGCGCGGCCGGCGGATGTCGCGCTCGCGTGGCTCCTGCATCAACCCGTCGTGACGGCGCCCATCATCGGGCCCAGGACCGAGGAGCAGCTCGAGGGGTCGTTCCGGGCGCTCGAGATCCGTCTGGACGAGGACGTCCTCCGCAAGCTCGACGAGATCTTCCCGGGCCCCGGCGGGCCGGCGCCCGAGGCCTACGCCTGGTGATCCGGTCCGCGTAGCGAGTGCACGGTGCTTCCGTCGGGCCCCGGCCCGCGTCAAGCTGTCGGCACCCACCCGGAAGGAGCATCACGATGGATTCCGCCCCTCCAAGGGTATCCGCGTCACCGGTCCCATCGTCCGATCAGCATCAGCGGGTCACCCTGCTCGAGATCCTCGGCTACTCGGGGATCGCTGCCGGTCTCTTCGGCACCTTCGCGGTGCTCGCGGAGACGGGTGAGGATGCGGAGAACACCGTGATGGTCACGTCGCTCGTGCTCGCGGCCGTCTTCCTCCTGGCGGGTGCGGTGATAGGCGTCGACGCGCCCGATCGACTCGCGCGGATGCGCAGCGCTTGTTGGTTCGCGTCGGTCGTGGGGTTCGCCGTCTTCGTCGGCCTCGCCTTGGAGCCGAGCGACCGAGGAGGATACGCGTTCCTCTTCGCGGTGTCGGCGGTCTACGCGCTGGTGCTCTGGGTCTTCTCCCCGCGACTCCTGCAGCTGCTCGCCTTCTTCGTCCTGGCCCTGAACACCGTCGCGGTCCTGGTCGGGTTCCCCAACCTGGGGGGGTTCGTCTTCGGGCCTCCGGATCTCACGGGTATCGCCTGGACGTACTGGGTCGGGGGCGCGCTCTGGTTCGCGCTCGGTTACCTGGGCCTGGTCCAGCCTCCGCGGTCCGCGATGGTAATCGGCATGGTCTTCGGATCGGAAGGGCTGCTCTTGCTGTCGCAGGACGCGCCGGAGCTCTCGGCGGTGCTGATCCTCGCCAGCTCGGCAGCCTGCCTGTCGCTCGGAGGATCGAGACAGGACCGGGCGGTAACGGGGGTCGCCGTGGTGGGACTCATCATCGGTGTCCTCGGGCTCCTCGGTGCGGTGGAGGCGGAGGGGACGGGTCCGGGACTCGTCACGATGTTCGTCGGGGTGGTCCTGCTTGGGGCTGCAGTGTGGACCGCGAGGAGCACGGGATCATCGGGCGCCAGGTCCCCGTTCGGAGCGATCACCTCGCCCTTCGGGCGTCCGAAGCAGACCCGTTCGCTCGAGCCTCAACCTCCGCCTTCTGCGTCCGACGGGACCGATCTCTAGGCGCCGAGAGAGTTCTCGATCTCCTTGGCCGCTTCCACGACGGCGGGCGCGTAACGCTTCGCGGAGAGCCTGCCCATCCGTTGCTCCGGTCCTGAGAGGGACACGACCGCCAGAAGCGCTCCGTACGGCTCGTGGACCGGCGCGCTGACCGATCCCACGCCGGGCTCGCGTTCTCCTGCGCTCGACGCCCATCCCAGCCGCCGCGCGGTCGCCAGCTGGCGCTCCAGTCGCTCGCCGACGGGTGTCGCCGGGGTGAACCGATCTACAGTGGGGAGGAGCTCGGCGGTGAGCGCGCGAGGGCCGAACGCCAGGAACACCTTGCCGGCCGACCCGGCGGTGAGCGGCAGTTCGGCGCCGATCTCGACGATAGTCCGGAGCTCGCTTCGCGACTCCGCCGCCGCGATACACACGCGCCGGTGATGGTCTCGGACGAACAATTGGGCGCTCTCGCCGGTGGTGCGCGCCAGGCGCTCGAGGACAGGTTGCGCGAGGTCCCGAAGGGGCAGCTCGCGCATCGCCACCGCCGCCAGGCCGAGGAGCCGGGGTCCCAGCCGATAGCCGAGCCCACCGACGTAGGTGACGAGCCCATGTGATTCCATCGACTTGAGAAGCCGGTGAGCGGTGGGACGAGCGAGGCCCGTCAGACGAGCCACCTCCGTGTGACTCCGTGCACCGCCTTCGATCGACCGAAGGATGGCCATCGTCCGATCGAGGACGCCCACGGGCGTCCGAGGAGTGTCTGGTAGGGTCATGTCCAGATAATGGTACCGACGTCCACATAGTGGAACAAGCCCTCTGAGGAGCACGGCGCCGGACATGTCCACCCCGCAGACGCTCGCCGAGAAGGTCTGGGAACGCCACGTCGTGCACCGCGCGGCCGGGGAGCCCGATCTCCTGTACGTCGATCTCCACCTCGTCCATGAGGTGACCAGCCCACAGGCCTTCGAAGCCATCCGGCTCGCCGGCCGAACCGTCCGTCGCCCGGACCTGACCGTTGCCACGATGGATCACAACGTGCCCACGACCGAGGGTCCCGTGACAGACGAGACGAGCGCCCGGCAGATGGAGGCTCTCGCGAGGAACGCGGAGGAGTTCGACATCACGCTCTATCCCTGGGGATCGGCGGGCCAGGGCATCGTCCATGTGATCGGTCCCGAGATGGGTTACACGCAGCCTGGCCTCACGATCGTGTGCGTCGACTCGCACACCTCGACCCACGGCGCCTTCGGGGCCCTCGCGTTCGGGATCGGCACCAGCGAGGTCGAACACGTCCTCGCGACCCAGACGCTCCCCCAGACGCCGACCAAGACGATGGCGATCACCGTGCAAGGGACTCTCCCAACCGGGTGCAGCGCCAAGGATGTGATCCTCGGGATCATCAACCGCATCGGCACCGGCGGCGGCGTCGGACATGTGCTCGAGTACCGGGGGTCCACGATCCGGGCTCTCTCGATGGAGGGACGCATGACCATCTGCAACATGTCGATCGAGGCTGGCGCCCGTGCGGGCATGGTCGCGCCCGACGACACGACGTTCGCCTACCTCGAAGGGCGGCCGCACGCGCCCGCCGGTCCCGATTGGGAACGGGCGCTCGATGACTGGCGCTCGCTGCCGACGGACCCGGGCGCCGGCTTCGATGCCGAGATCACGATCGACGCCGCCGAGCTCCGACCGTACGTCTCCTGGGGCACGAACCCCGCCCAGTCGGTCACGATCGACGAGGCCGTGCCCGAGCCGGACTCGATCGATGGCGAGGCGAAACGCGAGGCCGCGCGCCGTGCGCTCGCGTACATGGCGCTCGAGCCCGGCACGCGGATCCGCGACATCCGGCCGGACACGATCTTCATCGGGTCGTGCACCAACTCGCGGATCGAGGATCTGCGGGTCGCGGCCGCGATCGTGGAGGGTCGCAAGGTCGCCCCGGGCCTTCGGGCGCTGGTCGTTCCCGGCTCGGTCGCCGTGAAGATGAAGGCGGAGAAGGAGGGCCTGGACCGTGTCTTCGTGGGCGCCGGCTTCGACTGGCGCGGCGCCGGCTGCTCGATGTGCCTGGGGATGAACCCCGACATCCTGCAGCCGGGCGAGCGGAGCGCCTCGACATCGAACCGGAACTTCGAAGGCCGACAGGGCAAGGGCGGCCGGACCCACCTGGTCTCGCCGGCTGTCGCCGCCGCCACGGCGATCGCCGGTCATTTCACGACTCCCGACGACATCGGAGCCGACGGCTAGATGGAGTCCGTCCGTCGCGTCGAAGGCACCGCTGTCCCGCTCGATCGCTCGGACGTGGACACGGACCAGATCGTGCCGGCGCAGTTCCTCAAGCGGATCGAACGGACCGGGTTCGGTCCGTTCCTGTTCTACGAGTGGCGGAAGGACCCGACGTTCGTCATGAACGACGAGCGCTACGCGGGCGCCTCGATCCTGTTGGCGGGAAGCAACTTCGGCGGCGGATCCAGCCGAGAGCATGCTCCCTGGGCGCTGGAGGACCACGGGTTCCGAGCGGTGATCGCCCCCAGCTTCGCCGACATCTTCCGGAACAACTGCTGCAAGATCGGCTTGCTCCCCGTCGAGCTGCCTCAGGAGTCGGTCCGGGCGCTGATGGATGCGGTCCTCGACGACGCCACGACGCGCATCGCGATCGACCTGGAGGCGTTGACGGTGAGGGCACCCTCGGTCCAGGAGAGCTTCGCATTCGACGATTTCCGTCGTTGGTGCCTGCTCGAGGGCTACGACGACATCGACCTGACGATGCGGCACACCGACGAGATCGCGTCCTACGAGGCCGACCGGCCCTCCTGGCTGCCGACCGCGTAGCCGCAGCTAGTCGCTCGACCGCACCCGGCGGCGGACGGCCTCGGCGGTGTCGGCCGTGAGAGCGGCCAGGGCGTCCGTGCGATGCGCTACCACGTGCTCGGGGTGGGTGAGCCGGGCGGCCTTCACGGGAAGGGCAGCGAGGTCGCGTTGGAATCGAGCGCGCATCTCCTCGATCGTTGGGGCGGGCGCGACGCGGCGCCCGGCTCGCATCACCGGCTCCAGCAACGGCTCGTGGTTCGGGCCGGGCGCCGC
>JALZDC010000263.1 GCA_030862755.1 Actinomycetota bacterium | reverse complement strand
TCCACCAGTCGCGCCTGGTGGACGGGGACGGGATCCTGGGCGGGTCCTTCGAGTGGCTCGCCCGTCTCGACGTCGAAGACGCTCCCGTGACACGAGCACTCGACGGTCGAGTCGCGATCGTTGAACTCACCTTCCGAGAGCGCGCACCCCGCATGCGTGCATCCGTCGGCGAAGGCGAACAGCCTCGCCTCCACGTGAGCGACCGCAACACGGCCCGTCGGGAGGTCGAAAGCGCGGATCTCCCCCTCCGGGATCTCTGCGAGCGCCGCGACCCGCACGAACTCCACTATGCCCGCACCAGTGCGGACCAACCCCGTTGCAGCGCGGTGACCGCCCCGAGCACCGCGAGGATCACGAGGATCGGGGTCATGGCGCCGGGAACGACGAGCCCGACGATCAGCGCCAGGAAGCGTTCGAGCCGTTGGAAGAGGCCTTCGGTGAGTTGGACGCCGACGGCTTCGGCCTCCGCCCGGATGTGGCTCACCGAGAGGCTCACGACGAGCGTGAACAACGCGAGCGCCGCGTCGAGACGCCTCCCGTCGTCCGCCAGTGCCCAGAAGAGGCAGGCGAACAAGATCGCGTCCGAGACTCGGTCGAGCACCGAGTCCATGAAGGCGCCCGATCGCTTCTGTTGGCCGTGGTGCCTCGCGACCGATCCGTCGAAGACATCGCACAGACCGGCCGCGAGCAGCGCCCAGGCCGCGACGAACCAGTCCCCGGCGATGATGAGCACGCCGGTCACGACGTTCAGGGCGAGCGCCAGGATCGTGAGGTGCCACGGTCGCACGCGCGCCCAGATCAGGAACGCGAGGATCGCCCGATACGGCCACTGGAAGGTCCATTGGATCGCGCCGCCGGCGGCCGATTCGTTCTTCCGAGGCTTGGGGAGGTCGCGGACCTTCGGAGCCTCACGTGCGACATGCGGTCTCGAGCGATGCCCGGTGGCCGCGCGCCGACCCATCAGCTCGCGCTCATCAACCCACGAAGGGCTCGAAGCCCACGACGACGTACTTGAAGCTCCCGCCGGGAGCCCGCACCTCGATCCGCTGGTCCTTGGACGCTCCCACCAGAACCTTCCCCAGCGGAGACGACGTCGTCACCGTCCGAGCGCCCGGGGCCTTCTCTTCGCCGTGCTCGGCCAGGAGGTACGTCTCCTCGTCGTCGTCGTCGTCGACCGAACGGACCGTCACGAGCATGTGCGGCACGATCCTGTCCGCTGCGACGGGAGCCTCGATGATCTCCGGATCGCGGAGCGCCTCCTGCAACCGCCGGATCTGCGACTCCATCAGCCCTTGAGCATCCTTGGCGGCGTCGTACTCGGCATTCTCGCGGATGTCGCCGTGCTCGCGGGCAACCCTGAGGCGCTCCGCGATCCGGTCTCGTCCGACGGTCATGAGCTCCTCGAGTTCGGCCTTGAGCCGGTTGTACGCCTCGAGCGTGAGCGACGCGGTGGGCTCTTGTCCGGGCTTGCGCTTGGGACGGGCTTTGATCTCCTCAGGTAGTTCAGGCATGCGCTCGAGTCTACTGAAGCGGTGTTCGGGGACTTGCCATGCGGATCGCCGCGTCGTCGGCGTCGGACGGGGATCGGAGTCACGAGGGCCGGAATCCCCTTCGTGAGCAGGCTATCCTTTCGCCTCCGTCCGGGACGAGGGGGATTCGGGTATGGGGCGGCTCGAGGGCAAGGTGGCGCTGATCACCGGGGGCGCGAGCGGTATGGGGATGGTCGCATCGCATCTGTTCGCTTCGGAGGGGGCGAAGGTGGTGCTGACGGACGTGAGCGACGAGGCTGGTGAGCAGGTCGCCGACAAGATCCGTGCGGATGGAGGCGACGCGACATACGTGCACGCCGACGTGTCCAGCGAGACCGATGCGAAGGCGATGGTGGACACTGCGATGGGTGCGTACGGCGGCCTCACGATCCTCTACAACAACGCCGGCGTGATGCTCGGCGACGACGGGTCGGTGCACTCCACCGACGACTCCATCTGGGACGCGACCCTCGCGATCAACGTGAAGGGCGTCGCTCACGGGTGCAAGTACGGGATCCCCGCGATGATCGAGTCGGGTGGCGGCTCCGTCATCAACGTGGCCTCGTTCGTCGCCTGGATGGGAGCCGCCACCTCGCAGACGGCGTACAC
>JALZDC010000424.1 GCA_030862755.1 Actinomycetota bacterium | reverse complement strand
CATCTATCTCGGTCGGGTCCAGAACGTTCTCCCCGGCATGGAGGCGTCCTTCGTCGACATCGGCGAGTCACGCAACGGCGTCCTGTACGCCGGCGAGGTCGGCATCGCGGGCGATGAGGGAGACGAGATCCCCCGCATAGAGACCGTCCTGAAGTCCGGTCAGCCGATCATGGTCCAGGTCACGAAGGACCCGATGGGGGGGAAGGGGGCCCGGCTCACGGCGCAGATCTCGCTGCCGGGTCGCTTCCTCGTCCTCGCCCCCGATCAGGACGTGTCCGGGATCTCGCGTCGCCTGTCGGACGATGCCCGCAAGCGTCTGAAGGCGATCCTCAACAACGTGAAGCCCAAGCGTGACGGGGTGATCGTTCGGACGGCCGCCGAGGGTGCCTCCGAGGAGGAGATCACCCAGGATCTGGCGCGGCTCGTCGCGCTGTGGGAGCAGATCCAGAAGACCGCGAGGAGGGCCAAGGCGCCCGCGGTGCTCTACGAGGAGCCCGAGCTCACCGTGCGGGTGGTCCGAGACCTCTTCACCGACGAGGAGTTCCGGGGTCTGGTGACCGATTCCGAGCGCATCTACGACAAGGTGATGGAGTACGTGCGCGACGTGGCGCCGGACCTCGAGTCGAAGGTCACCCTCCATCGAGGGCCCCTTTCCGCTTTCGAGGAGCACCGGATCGTCGAGCAGATCCACAAGGCCCTCGACCGGAAGGTCTGGCTTCCCTCAGGCGGCTACCTGATCATCGAGCAGACCGAGGCCATGACGATCGTCGACGTCAACACAGGGAAGGCCGTCGGGAAGACCAACCTCGAAGAAACGGTGCTCACGACGAACCTCGAGGCCGCCCGCGAGGTCGCCCGCCAGCTCCGTCTGAGAGACATCGGCGGCATCATCGTGATCGACTTCATCGATCTGCTGCTGGAGCAGAACAAGCGGAAGGTCGAGGACACGATGCGGGAGGCCCTCGCGATCGACAAGACGAGATCCCAGGTGTTCGAGATCGGTCCCCTGGGGATCATGCAGATCACCCGGAAGCGCGTGTCCGGCGGGCTGGTCGACTCGTTCTCGGAGACGTGCCCGACGTGCGAAGGGCGGGGCATCATCGTCAACTACGACGCGAGCTAGGAACCTCAGGAACCCGAGAGACCAGAGAGGAACCCACCATGTACGCGGTGATCAAGACGGGCGGCAAGCAGCAGAAGGTGCAGGCCGGTGACGTGATCGAAGTGGAGAAGCTGGTCGCCGACGGCGAGACGGTGGAGTTCCATCCGCTGCTCCTCGTCGACGACGACGGCAGGACCCATGTCGGCGCCGAGGCCTCGAAGGCGATCGTGATCGCGAAGCCCTTGGGCGTGAAGAAGGGCGAGAAGGTCAAGGTGTTCAAGTACCGGCCGAAGTCCGGATACGCGAGGAAGGCGGGACACCGCCAGCTGCTGACGATGCTCGAGATCACCGAGGTGAAGCTCCAGGCCCGGCGTTCGAGCTCTCAGAAGAAGGACGAAAAGAAGAAGGACGATGCCGATACCGTGGCGGCATCCGAGTAGCTGGTAGCCTCGTCGGACCATGGCGCACAAGAAGGGCGGCGGCTCGTCCCGCAACGGCAGGGATTCGACGTCGAAGCGACTCGGGGTGAAGGCGTTCGGAGGTGAGGCTGTCTCCGCCGGCGCGATCATCGTGCGCCAGCGAGGGACCAGGATCCACCCTGGTGAGGGCGTCGGCAAGGGCGGGGACGACACCCTTTTCGCGCTGCGCTCCGGGACGATCGAGTTCCACGAGTCGCGAGGTCGGAAGTACGCGTCGATCCTCGCCGACGGCTAGCCCGCCAGCCCGGCTCGCTCCGTCACCGCCTCCGCCCACGCCCGCACGACCTTCCTGTTCGCGACGCTCGTCGATCGCAGGTAGCCGAGGTTCATCCGTGCGACCTGTCGTTTCGATGGCGTCGCGCGCGTGAACGGTCCCAACGGCCCTCGAGGTTCGATCGTCGGCGACCTCGGCACGGGATCCAGGGGGGGCGGCTGGGAGAAGTAGAAGGCCGTCTTCCGTTCCTCGCCGTTCTTGCGCCAATCGACGAGCAGCACCGGAGAGCCCCTTATCCGCTTGGCGCGGCGGATCGAGCCGTAGTCGAACCGCACGTCGGCCCCCGTCTTCCGTTCGACGAACTCGAGGGCGCTCTCGCCGAGGGTGAGGGTCCCTCGCACCTCGGGCGGCTTCGATCGGGCGCCGAGGTGCACCATCCAGACCTCGACCGGCTCGACCACGAGCCAATCTTCGCCCGTCGCCGTCGCGGCTACCACCTAGGCTGTCTGCGATGACGTTCGTGGACGAGGTCGACGTGGAGGTGCGCGCCGGCCGCGGCGGCGACGGCTCCGCCTCGATGGGCAGCGAGCCCTTCAAGCCGAAGGGAGGCCCGGACGGCGGGGACGGCGGCCGAGGCGGCGACGTCGTGTTCCGCGCGTCACCCGGCCTCCATGACCTGGGATGGTTCGCAGATCACCCGCATCTCCGCGCCGATCCGGGGAAGCCCGGAGCACGCGCCCGGCGAGACGGCGCGAAGGGGAAGGACCTGGTCGTCACCGTCCCGGACGGGACGGTGGTCTCCGACGAGCAGGGGCTCCTGGCCGACCTCGTGGGGGATGGGGCGGAGGCCGTCGTCGCCCGGGGCGGGCGCGGCGGCCGTGGGAACGTACGGTTCGCCGGTCCGCGGAACCGCCTTCCGAGAACGGCCGAGGTGGGGGAGGAGGGCGAGGAACGACGGCTGCACCTCGAGCTTCGCACGGTCGCCGACCTGGGTCTCGTAGGGTTGCCGAACGCGGGCAAGTCGACGCTCCTGTCGCGGCTCACGGCCGCCACGCCGAAGATCGCCGATTACCCCTTCACGACCCTCACGCCCAATCTTGGAGTGGCACAGATGGGCGAGGAGCGGTTCGTGGTGGCCGACGTCCCCGGATTGGTCGAAGGAGCTCACGAGGGCAAGGGCCTCGGCGATCGGTTCCTGCGCCACGTGACCAGGTGCCGAGCCCTCGTCCTGGTGGTGGAGCTGTCTTCGCCGGACCCGGGCGCCGACTTGGAGACGGTTCGCGCGGAGCTCCGTGCGTACGATCCCGAGCTGGCGGAGCGGCACTCGATCGTCGCAGGCACCAAGTCGGACCTCGTGGACGACCCGAAGGAAGCCGCGGACGCGCTCCATGCGTTGCCCGTGTCGGCCGTGACGGGCGAGGGGATGGATGTCCTCGCGGCGCAGCTGGAGTCGCTCTCGCGTCAGGCGGCCTCCGAGCAACCGGCGCGAACTCCTTTCGTCGTGCTCCGGCCGGGCAGACCACGGTTCACCGTGACGCGTGAGGACGCAGGATGGCGGGTCAGCGGGCGCAACGTGGAACGCTGGGTCCGGGAAACGGACCTCGACGACGAACGGCAGCTCACACGCCTGCAGCGGCGGCTGATCAAGGAAGGGGTCGAGCGACGATTGGCGAAAGCCGGCGCCCGCCGCGGCGACGAGATCCGCATCTCCGACCGCGCCTTCGAGTTCCTTCCCGACGCCGAGCCCCCGGTGGACCGAGCCAAGGCGTGACGGTGGACGTCGAACGATTGCTCGCGGACGAAGAGCGAGGATGGCTCGCTCTCACGGAGGTCTTCGGGGACGTGCCGCCCGCCCGCTTCGACGAGCCGTCGGTCACGGACCGAGGATGGTCGCCGAAGGATGTGATGTATCACGTGGCCGCGTGGGCGGAGGAAGCCGCCAAGGTCCTCGGTCGGATCGCCGCCGGCACTCACCGGGAGGGCGAACGTGACGTCGAGGCACTCAACGACGAATGGTTCGAGTTGGGACGGGGGCTGGACGAGGACATCGTGCGGATCCGGTTCGCGAAAGGGCGTCTGGCGATGCGCCAGGCCTTCGCCGGGCTCTCCGAGGTGGACGCGAGCGCCTGGGAATGGTTCGAGGAATCGGGCCCGAGGCACTACGAGGAGCACATGCCCGATCTCCGGGCCTTCCTGGAGCGGAGCGCCGACGGGCCGTAGGATTCGCACGTGGGGCGACGCCTGGGGGTGATGGGCGGGACGTTCGATCCGATCCATTACGGCCACCTCGTTACGGCAGAGGAAGCGCTCGAGCAGTTCGAGCTCGAGGGCGTGCTCTTTGTTCCGACCGGCCGGCCGTGGATGAAGGAGCACGAGGTCGTCTCCCCGGCCGAGGACCGCTACCTCATGACGGTGATCGCGACGGCGAGCAATCCCCTGTTCTCCGTCTCGCGGATCGAGGTGGATCGCGACGGGCCCACCTACACGGTCGAGACGCTCCGCTCGCTTAAGGGAGAGCTCGATGCCGATCTCCACTTCATCACCGGTGCCGATGCGATCCTCGAGATGATCCAGTGGAAGCAGGCGGCGGAGCTCTTCGAGCTCGCCCGCTTCATCGCCGCGACCCGCCCGGGCTACGACATGGCCGGTTTCGAGGTGCCCGGGACCGCGAAGGACGCGGTCACGGTGATGAACATCCCTGCCCTCGCCATCTCCTCGACCGACATCCGTACCCGCGTGAAGGCCGGCGGGCCGATCCGATACCTGGTGCCCGAGGGTGTCAAAAGCTACATCGAGAAAGCGGGGCTCTACCGATGACCGCGGCGACGCGAGCCTCGCGGGGCGCCGCCGGACGGCGTCGCCGAGCCGCGTCGGTGGTTGCCGGCGTGTTGCTCGTGGCCGCCGGCGTATACGGCGTGTCGCGGCTCGGCGACGCGGCAGGAGGAGGCCGCGGCGGGACGAACCGGGGCGAACGCGCGCCGAGGGCCTCGGAGCTCCTCGTCCTGCAGGTCCTCGGCACCGACGATCCGCTGCTGGCCCTGATCGGCGACGGGCCCGGAGAGCGACAGCCCGGCTTCTTCAGCGTGCCCTTCGACCTCATGCTCACGGCGCCCGGCCAGGGTGAGGTGATGGCGTCGGATGTCGCCGGGCTGGGCGCCGAGACCGTTCGGGTCGCGCTGTCCAACACATTCGGGGCGTGGGCGGAGCACGTTGCGGTGATGGATCTCGAAGGGCTCTCGGCGGTCGTGGATCGAGGCGCGGGCATCCGCGTGGAGGTGCCCGGGTTCTACGTCACGGAGGCGGGGAACCTGGGTCCCGGCAGTGCCCGCTTGACGGGCGAGCAGGTCGTCGCGCTGCTCAGCGTGAAGGAGGAGGGGGCCGAGGCACGCTGGGCCTCGGTCGTGCAAGGGCTGCTTCGCGGGCCCATCCGGCTCGGCGGGGAGGATCTGGCCGAGACGGACGGCATCGCCGGCGTCCGGCGCGTCCTGGAGGGCGCTCGCGGCGCGGCGATCGCCGCGTTCCCGACGCAGTCGGTGGCGGGGAGCGTGACCGTGCCGCTCCAACCGGATCTGGACCGGCAGGTCGCGCGACTCTTCGGATCCCGGCCCCCCGTGCCGGTGATCGTGCAGAACGGGGCCGGCGCCCCCGGCCTGGGTCAGGACGTAGCGGCGGCTCTCTTGCCCCTCGGGTTCCGCGTGGTCCTCTCGCAGAACGCCGAGCCGTTCGGGTACGAACGAACGCGAGTGGTCGCGAACAGCGACGGGGCGATCGCCGATGCCCGGCGGATCCAGAAGGCGCTCGGGGTCGGGCGCGTCCGCGTCTCGCAGGTACCATCGGGTATCGGAGACATCACGATCATCGTGGGGGAGGACTTCACCGGGTGACGGGCACCGACCAGGAACGGGGAGGCGGGCGGATCCCGCCGAGCCGCGACACGGCCGCCGCAGCAGCCCGAGCCGCCTCGTCGAAGCAAGCCCAGGACATCGTCGTCCTGAACGTCGGCGAACTGATCGTGATCACGGACCACTTCGTGATCTGCACGGCCGGATCCACCCGCCAGATCAAGTCGGTGGTCGACGAGATCCAGCGCGCCCTCAAGGAGCAGCTCGATGTCCGCCCGGCGCGGCGCGAAGGGGAGGGCGAAGCGGGCTGGTGGCTCCTCGACTACATCGACGTGGTGGTGCACGTCTTCGGGCCGGAGGAGCGTGCCTTCTACGACCTCGAGCGGCTGTGGCGCGACGCTCCCCGGCTCGACTGGGAAGAGCCGCACGCGGTCTCGTCCGCCCGTTAGACTCGGCCTCTCCGGGCCCATAGCTCAGCTGGTAGAGCGCTTGGCTGGCAGCCAAGAGGTCAGGGGTTCGAATCCCCTTGGGTCCACCATCGAGCCCTTGTGACAATCGAGGAGGGACGCAAACGGGCTCCTCGTAGATGAAGTCTGCGATCGCGCCGTCCCGAACCCGGATCGTGCGGAAGAAGGCGCGGTTCCACATCTTGCGCACGTCGGACTTGGCCCTCCGGTAGTTCGTCGCCAGGTCGAGGGCGAGGTCGATGATTCCTTCGCCTGTGCCAGCTTTCGATCAGGTCCTTCCGTCGCTTCGACGCGGCCGGAGCTGGGTGCGTGGAGGTACCGGTGTTGTTTCTACCGATCCCGGCGTGGGAACCGGCAACCCCCGGATCTTCTCGAGTGCACGCTCGTTCTTACCATCCGGGCTGAGGTCGTCCCACGATTCGATCTCCTTGAGCGTTCGTTCCGCCCACGCCTCGACGGTATTGAGGAGGCTGATGAAGAAGTCGATCGCCAGCGCGCGGATATACACCTGATCCTGGGTGACCGCGATGCCTTGAAGGAACTCTTCTTTGACTGCTCCGGCGAAACGAAGCATCTCGCTAGCGTCATCCTGTACCTGATCGAGAGTTCTGACGATCTGTTGTTTCGTGCCGAGCGGAGCCACGAAGAGGCGGATCATGGCTTCGAAATCCATTGCGAATGGTGATATGGGTGTAGCAAGCCATTCACGTAGCTCCTCCCGCCCCTTCTCGGTGATCGAGTAGACGGTGCGCGCCCGTTTCCCAACGTGCTCCTTCTTCCCGTCGAGCAGGCCCATGGAAGAGAGGCGCTTCACCTCTCGATAGATCGCGCTTTCCGCTCGCGGCCACACGTATCTGAAGTAGCGGACCCGTTGCTGCGCCAGCTCGTATGTAGACCACGGATGCACGGCCACCTGGGCCAGCACTGCATATGAGGTTGTGGTCAGTCGCTCGGCCATGTCTCTCCCTCTTGACATACTCCAAACGCAAGTATATTTTTACTCCAAATTGGAGTATAGACCCTGGCCTAGGCGAACGGCGACCGGGACGTCCCCCGGTGGGTCGAGGAAGGGAGTGAAATGGCCGCAGAACACGCGCGGGAGTACGTGGAGACGCTGGTGATCGGAGGCGGGCAGGCCGGGCTGGCGATGGGGTACCAGCTGTCGCGGCGTGATCTGCCCTACAAGATCGTCGATGCCAACCCACGTATCGGCGACGCGTGGCGAAACCGGTGGGACTCACTGCGGTTGTTCACCCCAAACCGTCTCAACCGGCTTCCGGGGATGCCTTTCCCCGGCTATCACTGGGGGTTCCCTGGCAAGAACGAGTGGGCCGATCACCTCGAGTCCTACGCTCGGCGGTTCGATCTTCGGATCGAGACGGGAGTCAGGGTCGAGAGACTGACTCGGGGAGGGGATCGCTTCGTCGCCACCTCGGGCGATCGACGATTCGAAGCCGACAACGTCGTGGTTGCGATGTCGAGCTGGCAGCGCCCGCGGGTTCCCGATTTCGCTTCCGAGCTCGATCCGCGGATCGTCCAGTTTCATGTTGCCGAGTACAAGAATCCGGGTCAGCTCCAAGCGGGAGATGTCCTCGTCGTCGGAGCGGGTAATTCTGGAGCCGAGGTCGCGATCGAGTTGGCGCGGACTCATAAGGTGTTGCTGTCGGGTCCCAGCACAGGTGCGATCCCCTTTCGGCCCGAAAGTGTCGCCGCCCGCGTACTGATGCCGTTCATCGGCAGGATCATCTTTCACAGGGTGCTATCGATCAAAACTCCCATCGGTAAGAAAGTTCGTCCCAAGATGATCTCTACAGGCGAACCTTTGATCCGAGTCAAGCCCAAAGACCTTGCGGCCGTAGGCGTCGAACGGGTGCCTCGGATCACTGGTGTGAAGGGCGGATCGCCGCAACTCGAGGACGGCAGCATCGTGGACGTCGCCAACGTCGTGTGGTGTACGGGATTCCACCCCGGGTTCTCATGGATCGGTCTGCCCGTGCTCGGTCCCCAAGAGCCCCTTCACATGCGAGGGATAGTCGAATCAGAACCCGGCCTCTACTTCATCGGCCTCAAGTTCCTGTATTCCGTTTCCTCCGAGCAGATCCACGGCGTCGGCCGCGATGCGAACTACATCGCCCGGAAGATCGCCGCCAGGCGTGGGGCACGCCGCCCTGATCGATCCATGGACGATCCAACGGAGGGGCGGGACCCGAAGGCACCTGCTCAGGAGATCGAAGCGAGGATCTCAGCAACTCGCTTTCCGAATTGAACTGCGCCTTCAATGTAGCCGTTCCAATGTGTCGCGGCTTCGATACCGACCAAGTGGATACAGTCGACGGACGCTCTTAGCGCGGGGCTCTGCTCCATCCATATCTCCGCTGAAGGCGGCACGTTGGATCACGAGGGACGATCCGATGGGCGCCTTGAAGTGCCGAAGCGGCTCACACATCGTCCCGCAACCTCCACTCGCGTCCTCGTTGCCTCAGGCTTGTCGCACGCTGATCAAGTCAGCGCGGCGCTCGAGGACCGTTGCCACCGGAAAGGCGTCGGCTACGTGCATCAGTTGGTCTGTGATGTCCCTCAGCCGCTAGCCTTCCCATCATCGTGTCGAGCGAGGTTCGTGACGTTCATCGTCCGGTCGGCTAACAGGGCCGGAGACCGAGAGCGAGCGGGGTTCACACGTCGCCGAGGTCGGTCCGGGCCTCCACGAGATCTCGCGTGTCGAAGCCTTCGGTGAAGGTCTTGTAGACGCTTCTAAGCACGTCGGTCCCGTCCGGTCGCTTCCTCGCCGCCCGCCACAAACGGGTCAGCCTTATGGCGGCCCGCAGCTGAGACATGCGAGCTTCCACCTCTTCAGCGACATCGAACGCGATCCGAAACCATGGCTCAGCGGCGTCGGGACCCGACACAGCCAGGAGTAGGTCACCCTTGAGCAACGGCAACTCGGGGTAGAGGATGTCGACGACCTGTCCGCCATACAACTCGATGGCCGTGTCGATGAGGTCGAGGCCGTCTGCCGGTCGATCCGCGAGGGCGAATGACCTCGCTCTGACGGAGAGAAGGAGCGGCCAGAAGACGGGCGGGGTCTCCAGTCCCTGATACAAGGCGAAGCCCTGATCGCTGCGAGCGAGCCCCTCGTCGGGCCGCCCCAGGCCCGTCATCGCCACGCCTTGGAGGACCAGGGCGAGGGCCTTCCAGACTTGGTAGTCGTGCTCCTCCGCGATCTCCAGCACGCCGCTGGCCCGTTCGTGAACGAGCTCCAACTCTCGCCGCCACAAGTCGAGGTACCCGACGTGGAAGAGTGCGTATGCGAGCGTGAACGGATGATCCAGCTGCCTCGCCAGCTCGAGGCCGCGCGAGGCCCGTTCAACGGCGCGGTCGGGATAGCCGAGCATCCATAGATAGAACGCCGACGCCGTGTAGGGCACAACGCCCGGGCTGGGACCGAGGCGGAAACGACCGGGCCTATGCCGGTCGGGGTCGAACAGAGCGATCGCTCGGTCCAGGTGATCCAGACCAGTGCGAACCTCACCTGAGGAGGCGAGGTTTGCTCCCAGCACGAGATGCCCTTCCACCTGGAGGCCCACGTCGTGCTGTTGCTCGGCCAGATCGAGGAGCTGGCGACCGACGGCCATCGCCTTGTCGAACTCAGCCCGATAGAGGTAATAGCTTGCGAGACTGCGCAGCACCGGAAACAGCTGGGGGAGCCCACCGGCCTCATCCAACAGCGCGAGCGCTCGGCGATACGCGTCCTCCACCTCCTCGGTGTAGCCGCGGATCGCCATCAGGCCTCTGGCCAGGCTCGTACCCAGAGTGATCTTCTTCTGGACGCGATCCGGCGTGGAAGGAACGGCGGACAGCGCCCCCAGCAGGTCCCGTGAGAGCTCGACGGTCGCGCTATACCAGCCACGAGCCTCGTGGAACACCCAAAGCGTGTCGAGAAGGTGGTCGAGCTCTTCCAGGTTGCCGGCGGCCACCCAATATCGCCAGGACAGGAGGAGGTTGCCGATCTCGGCTGCCAGCTCATCTAGCGCGTGCTCCCGCTCCGCTCCGTAGAGCTGATCCCGCCTGCTCAGCGCGAAGTCGGAGAAGTACTCCGCATGCGTCCGTTTCGCTGCGATACTGAGCCCCGGCTCCTCCTCGAGCCGCTCGGCTGCGAATTCCCGGATGGTTTCGAGCATCGACAGCCGCTGCGCACCCTGATCTTCCAGGCTGCGGACGAGGCTTTTGTCCACCAAAGATGCGAGCCGATCGACGACGTCGACGTCTCGGAGAGGTTCGAGCTGGACTGCAACGCTCTCGGCTGCTTCGACCCGGGCGGTTGAGAACACCGACAGTAGGCGAAAGATCGCTCGCTCCTCGGCGTCGAGCAACTCGTAGCTCCACTCGATCGTGCTCCTGAGCGTCTGCTGCCGGGCAGGGAGATCACGCGGTCCGCCGCGGAGCAGCTCAAGACGATTCCGCAACCTTTCGCTCAGATCATGGGGTGAGAACAGCTTCAGGCGCGCGGTGGCCAGCTCGATCGCAAGCGGCAAGCCGTCCAGCCGCGCACAGATGTCTGCTACGGCTGCAGCGTTCTCGTCACTCAGGGTAAAGTTCGGCTGCGCTTCCTGGGCGCGCTCGACGAACAGGCGCACGGCTTCGCCCTTGACGGCCGTCTCGGCCGACATCTGCGTATCGCCGCGTGGGGGAAGAGACAGTGGAGGAACCGGGAAGACGTGCTCGCCCCGCACCCTGAGCGCCTCCCGGCTGGTCACGAGAATCTCGAGCTGGGGGCACCGCTGCAGCAGATCCACCACACCGTCGGCTGCATCCATGACCTGCTCGAAGTTGTCGAGGAGTAGCAGCATGTGGCGGGTCCCCAGCTGTTGGTTCAACACCTCAAGCGG
>JALZDC010000247.1 GCA_030862755.1 Actinomycetota bacterium | reverse complement strand
CATCTTCAGCGTGGCCGCGCCGCCCAGGTCCGAGGCGACCACGCCGCGTCGGTTGCCGACGGCGTCGGGCGCGACGTGCTCGTAGGCCTCGCTGAACCGGGCCACGCCGCTCGCGTGCAGCCCCGCTTTGTGGGTGAACGCGAAACGCCCGGCGTAGGGCTGGCGCGAGTCGGGGGCGACATTGGCCACCTCTGCGACGTAGTGCGCCACCTCGGTGAGGCGCTCGACGGCTCCTTCCGGCAGGCAGTCGGCGTCCATCTTCAGGACGAGGTTGGCGGCGATCGGCACGATGTCAGCGTTTCCCGTCCGCTCGCCGTACCCGTTCACCACGCCCTGGACCTGAAGGACACCGGCCTCGACCGCCGCGAGGGCGGAGGCGACCGCGCAGCCCGTGTCGTTGTGCGTGTGGATCCCGAGCGGGACATCGCTCAGTCGTCCGCGCACCTCGCCGACGATCCGCGCGACCTCCGAAGGGAGGGTGCCTCCGTTCGTGTCGCAGAGGACCAGGCGCTCCGCCCCCTCCTCGGCGGCGGCCTCCAGCACCCGCAGGGCGAAGACGGTGTTCTCGAGATAGCCGTCGAAGAAATGCTCGGCGTCGAAGAACACACGACGGCCCTGACCGCGGAGATGCCTCACCGTGTCGCGCACCATCGCCACGCCCTCGTCGAGATCGGTCCGCAGGGCCTTCTCGACGTGCACGTCCCAGCTCTTGCCGACGAAGCACACGGTCTCGGTCCCGGCGTCCAAGAGGTCGCGGAGGATGGCGCTGTCCTCGGCCTTCTCCCCTGCGCGGCGTGTCATCCCGAAGGCCACGACCTCGGCCCTGGCGAGCTTCTCCTTCGCGGCCAGTCGGAAGAATTCGGTGTCCCGGGGGTTCGCGCCGGGCCAGCCTCCTTCGATGTAGGGGATCCCCAGCTGGTCGAGCTTGTGGAGGATCCGCATCCGGTCCTCGACGGAGTAGGAGAGCCCCGGCGCCTGGGCACCGTCGCGGAGCGTCGTGTCGTACAGCTCGACGCGTCTGCTCATGCCGACGCACCCTCGATCGCCAGGTCGCCCACCTCGCCGGTGGAGAAACCCATCTCCCCCGCGCGCATCGACGCCATCTTGGAGACGGCGAACCGGATCCCGCGGTCGACCCGGTCGGCGGCCACGTCCTGGCCGAGCTCCCGAAGCAGCAGCATCAGGGCGCCGATCGCCGCGAGCGGATTGATCGTGCTCTTGCCCGTCTCGGCGGGGGCCGTGCCGCCGATCGGCTCGAACATCGAGACGCCCTTCGGACTGATGTTGCCGCCAGCGGCGACCCCCATCCCACCCTGGATCACCGCGCCGAGGTCCGTGATGATGTCGCCGAACATGTTGTCGGTGACGATCACGTCGAACCGGGAGGGATCCTCGATCAGGTAGAGGCACGCCGCATCGACATGGGTGTAGTCCGTCTCCACGTCCGGGAATGCGACGGCCATCTCGTCTACGACCCGTTGGTAGAGGTCACCGGCGTACGTGAGGACATTGGTCTTGTGCACGAGCGTGACCTTGCGGCGACGGCCGGGGCGCGTCGCCAGGTCGAACGCGTACCAGACGAGGCGCTCCACCCCGTGGCGCGTGTTGATCGATTCCTGCACCGCGAGCTCGTGAGGCGTCCCCTTCCGGTGGAACCCGCCCGCGCCGGTGTAGAGGCCCTCGGAGTTCTCCCGGACCACCACCATGTCGACGTCGGTATCGGCGTGGTGCGGCACGAGCGTCTTCACGCCCGGATACCGGACGATCGGCCGGAGGTTGATGTACTGGTCGAGCTCGAAACGGATCCGGAGCAGGAGCTCTCGTTCGAGGATGCCCGGTGGCACCCGGGGATCCCCCACCGCGCCGAGCAGGATCGCGTGGCATCCGGCCAGGCGAACGAGCTCCTCGTCGGGGAGGGTCTCGCCGGTGCGGAGGTACCGCTCCGCACCGAGGTCGAAGCGTTCGAGCTCGACCTCGAAACTCTGCTTCACGGCATCGAGGACGCGGAGCGCCTCACCCACGACCTCAGGCCCCGTCCCGTCCCCCGGGATCACCCCGATCCGGAGCGGACGCCTCCCGAGCCCGACGCGCCGCGGTCGTGTCTCCGTCGCGAGCGCGCCGCTCACGGTGTGATCTCGCCGCCCTGGATCGTGGCAGACCCCTTCGTGGCGGTCCCGACCTGCGACTCTGCGGCCGACGCCGCGAGCGCACGGTTGATCGCGGCAAGGTACGCGCGCGCGCTCGCCTCCACCACGTCCGTGGCGACGCCGCGGCCGGTCACCCGGCGACCGTCGATCTCGAGCTGGACGACCACATCGCCGAGCGCGTCCGAACCGCCGGTCACGGACGACACGTTGAACGTGATCAGGCGCCCCTCGACGCCTGCCGCGCGCTGGATCGCGCCGCAGGCGGCATCGATCATCCCGTCGCCCATCGCGGACTCCTCGATCACCTCGTCGCCCTTCCGGAGCCGGACCGTCGCGGTCGGGGCGAGGTGGGTACCGCCGCCCGAGGCCAGGGACTCGAGGACGAGAACCTCCTCCTTCCCGGAACCGACCTCCTCCGTCACGATCGCGGCCAGATCCTGATCGGTGATCTGGATCTTCCGGTCGGCGAGCTCCTTGAAGCGCGCGAAGGCTCGGTTCATGTGATCGGCGTCGATCGAGATGCCGACCTTCTCGAGGGCGTCGGCGAACGCGTGCCGCCCTGAGTGCTTGCCCAGGACGATCTGGTTGCCCTCGAGGCCGATCTCAACCGGATCCATGATCTCGTAGGTCGCCCGGTTGGCGAGCACGCCGTGTTGGTGGATGCCGCTCTCGTGTGCGAACGCGCTCGCGCCCACGACCGCCTTGTTCGGCTGGACGGAGTACCCCGTGAGCGAGGACACGAGCCGCGAGGTCCGCACGATCTCGCGGAGGTTGAGGCCGTGCTGGACGCCGAGCGACTCGCCGCGGGTCCGCACGATCATCGCGATCTCCTCGAGCGAGCAGTTCCCGGCTCGCTCGCCGATCCCGTTGACCGCGACCTCGACCTGGCGGGCGCCGTTCTCGATCCCGGCGAGGGAGTTCGCCACCGCGAGGCCGAGGTCGTTGTGACAGTGCGTCGAGATCACGACGTGGTCCGGCGTCCGTTCGCCGACGACCCTCACCAGCTCGCCGAACTCCGCGGGGGTCGCGTAGCCGACCGTGTCGGGCACGTTGATCGTCGTCGCGCCGGCTTTCACGGCGACGTCGAAGCACTCGAGGAGGAAATCGAGCTCGGTCCGGGTGGCGTCCTGGGCGCTGAACTCGACGTCCTCGGTGTACCCCGCGGCGAGTTTCACGCCCGAGTCGATCCCGTCCAGCACCTGGCGGTGCGACATGCGAAGCATGTCCTCCATGTGGATCTGCGAGGTCGAGATGAAGACGTGGATCCGGAACCGGTTCGCGCCCTTCAGCGCCTCGGCCGCGCGTTCGACGTCGCCGGGGACCACGCGGGCGAGCGACGCGATCACCGGACCCTCCACGCTTGTCGCGATCTCGCGGACGGCGTCGAACTCGCCGTCCGAAGAGACCGCGAACCCTGCCTCGACGATATCGACCCTCAACCGGGCGAGCTGCTCCGCGATCTCGACCTTCTCGTCCTTGGTGAGCGCGATCCCGGGTGCCTGCTCCCCGTCGCGCAGGGTGGTGTCGAAGAACCGGACTACGTCGGGGTCCTTGGGATCGCTCACGACGGCGGCACCTTCTCCTCGCTCCGCAGCCACGGCATCATCGTCCGCAGCTCGCGCCCGACCTCCTCGAGCTGGGACGAGCGGGCCTCGCGCCGCTTGGCCAGGAACTCCCCGAAGCCGCCGTCGGCCTCGGCGATCCACCGCTTCGCGAAGGTTCCCTCCTGGATCTCGGCGAGCACCCGGTGCATCGTCTCGCGCGTCCGCTCGTCGACGACGCGCGGACCGCTCGTGTAGTCGCCCCATTCCGCGGTGTCGGAGACCGAGTACCGCATCCACGACAGTCCGCCCTCGTAGATCAGGTCGACGATCAGCTTCATCTCGTGCAGGCACTCGAAGTAGGCGATCTCGGGCTGGTAGCCAGCCTCGACGAGCGTGTCGAAACCGGATCGGATCAGCTCGGAGATGCCGCCGCACAGCACCATCTGCTCGCCGAACAGATCGGTCTCGGTCTCCTCCTTGAACGTGGTCTCGATGATGCCCGCACGGGCCGCGCCGATGCCCGCGCCATAGGCGAGCGCCCGCTGGAGCGCCTTCCCCGTGGCGTCCCGCTGCACCGCGACCAGTGCGGGTGTCCCGATGCCCTCCTCGTAGGTCCGGCGAACCAGGTGGCCCGGCCCCTTGGGCGCGATCATCGTCACGTCGACCTCGGCGGGTGGCTTCACCGTGCCGAAGTGGATCGAGAAGCCGTGCGCGAACATCAACATGTCGCCGGCGTTCAGGCTCGGTGCGATCTCCTCCGTGTAGACCTTCGCGTGGGAGGTGTCGGGCAGCAGCACCATCACGACGTCGGCTTCCGCGACGGCGTCGGGGGTGTCGAGGACTCGGAGCCCTGCATCCTCGGCCTTCGCTCGACTCGACGAGCCGGGTCGCAGGCCCACGCGCACGTCGCGTCCCGAGTCCTTCAGGTTCCTAGCATGCGCGTGACCCTGCGACCCGAACCCGAGGACCGCGATCTTCTGGCCCGCCAGCGCGGATGCGTCCGTGTCCTGCCCGTGGTAGATGGTCGCCATCGGTCGGTCCTTCTCTCGTCGTTTGGCTCTCGTCGTTTGGCTCTCGTCGTGTCCTACACGCCGCCGCCGGCCCACTCAGAGTCCTCCGCTCCCGCGGCCTTCGCGACCCGGAGACCGCCCTTCTCCCTGATCCCGCGATCGCCACGGGACAGCGCGATCCGGCCGGTTCGCGACAGCTCGACGATCCCGTACTCGGATAGGAGCTCCCGGAGCGCCTCGAGCTTCTCCGGCTTGCCCGAGGCCTCGACCGTGAGGGTCGTCTTCGTCACGTCCACGATGCTCACACGGAAGACCTCGGCGATCTCCATGATCCGCGCCCGGGCATCGCCCTTCGCGCGGACCTTCGCGAGCATCAGCTCCCGCTCGACGGCCGTCCCGTAATCGTGCTCGAGGATCTTGATCACATTGATCAGCTTGTTCAGCTGCTTCGTGACCTGCTCCAGCGACTTCAACTCGACGTTCACCACGATCGTCATCCGCGAGAGACCCTCGGTCTCCGTCGGGCCGACCGCGAGCGAGTCGATGTTGAACCCGCGCGCGGAGAACAGCCCGGCCACCCTGGTCAGGACGCCGGGTCTGTCCTCGACCAGAACCGAGAGCGTGTGGAGGCTCATGCGATCGGCGCCTCCGCCGGGTCGGCCTGTGGCTCGAGACCTTCCGGGCCCGTGATGATGTCGTCGTTCGATGCTCCGGCCGGCACCATCGGGAAGCACATCTCCTTGTCGTCGCAGCGGAAATCGATCACGACGCTCCGGTCGTCCACGGAGAGCGCCTTCTCGATCACCGTATCGACCTCCTCCGGCCGCTCCGCCCGAAGGCCGACGGCACCGTAGGCCTCGGCGAGCTTGACGTAGTCAGGGACGTCGTAGCCCAGGTACACCTGTGAGTAGCGCTCCTCGTAGAACAGCTCCTGCCACTGGCGCACCATGCCGAGGTTCGCGTTGTTGATGATCGCCGTGATGAACGGGATCTTCTCCGCGGTCGAGGTGGCGAGCTCCTGCGACGTCATCTGGAAGCAACCGTCGCCGTCGATCGCGATCACCCGCCGTTCCGGCTGTCCGGCCGCCGCCCCGAGCGCCGCCGGGACCGCGAACCCCATCGTGCCGAGGCCACCGGAGTTGATCCAGGTCCTCGGCTTCTCGAAGGACCAGAACTGCGAGGCCCACATCTGATGCTGGCCGACCCCCGCCACGACGATCGTGTCGCCGTCCGAGTGCGCGCGCAGACGCTCGATCGCGTATTGAGGCTTGAGTGGACCGTCGGCCTCCTGGTCGTAGCGGAGCGGCTGCTCCGCTTGCCACCGGGCGAGCTGCGCGAGCCAGCCGCTCCTGTCCGGGATGCCGGACTCGTCCTGGCGCCGGGTGAGCTCGGCGACCATCTTCGCGGTGACGTCCTTGCAGTCGCCCACGATCGGCACGTCGGCAACGCGGTTCTTCCCGATCTCCGCAGGGTCGATGTCGATGTGGACGATCTTCGCGTCGGGCGCGAACGTCGAGAGTTTTCCGGTGACGCGGTCGTCGAACCGAGCGCCCACCGCCACCAGCAGGTCCGCCTTCTGCATCGCCGTGACGGCCGTGTAGACCCCGTGCATGCCCGGCATGCCGAGACTGAGCTCGTGGGTGTCGGGGAAGGCCCCGCGCGCCATCAGCGTGGTGACCACGGGGATATGACCGGTCGACGCGAGCTCGAAGAGCTCCTCGGTGGCGTTCGCCTTGATGACGCCGCCGCCCACGTAGAGAACGGGTCGCTCCGCCTCCAGGATCAGCTTCGTGGCCTCGACGACCTGGCGCATGTTGCCCTTGGTGGTGGGCTTGTAGCCGGGCAGGTCGACCCGGTCGGGCCAGCTCCACGTGGTCTCGTTCACGAGGACGTCCTTCGGGAGGTCGACCAGCACCGGCCCCGGACGCCCGGTGCTGGCGATGTGGAAGGCCTCGCGGATCGTCTCAGCCACTTCGCCCGGATCCTTGACGAGGAAGTTGTGCTTCGTGACCGGCATCGTTATGCCGGTGATGTCCGCCTCCTGGAAGGCGTCGTTCCCGACCACGGGGGTGGGGACCTGGCCGGTGATCGCGACGATGGGGACGGAGTCCATCTTCGCGTCGGCGAGCGCGGTGACCAGGTTGCAGCCCCCCGGTCCCGACGTCGCCATCGCGACGCCGACCTTGCCGGTCGCCCACGCGTAGCCCTCGGCGGCGTGCCCCGCCCCCTGCTCGTGACGGCAGAGGACGTGGCGGACGGCGGAGTCGATCAGCGGGTCGTAGGCGGGCAGGATCGCGCCGCCGGGGATCCCGAAGACGACGTCGACGCCCTCGCCCTCGAGGGCCTTGAACAGCGCCTGGGCGCCGGAGACCTTCATCGAGCCATCCTCATCCCGCGACCGCGTGCCGCTCGGGATCCTCGACCGGGCCGATCTCGACCCGCTTCACCGTGGCGCCGAGGCGGCGGGCCAGGTTGCGACAGGCCCGCTCGAACTCCCAGGGGGTCCAGTCGCGCCGGCGGCTCTGCAGGGACTCGCCGCCGAAGCCGGCCATGTAGGTGACCTCCGAGGCCAGGTACCGCTCCACGGTCGCCCTGGTGGCGGGGTCATCGGTCTCGACGCTCACCTGGCCCGGGCCCTCCCACAGGACGCTGGCGACGGTGGCGCCGTCCTTCTCGAACTCGTATCGCATCGACTCCTCCTCCTCGGATCGCTCTCTGTAGGTCTTCGGCTGGTTCCGGGGTACAAAAAACCCCTCGCGTGGCGAGGGGTCTCGGCGCGGGACGCGGGCCTCTCGGGCCCGGCCGCGCCTAGCCGATAAGTACGAGGACGCTGCTCGCGGGCTGCCTCGTCTCCGGTCTCATGGTCGAGCCAGTCTGGGGCGTGAGCTGGGAAGTGTCAACCCGCTCGATGCGCGAGGGCGTGCCGTGGTCGCGGCGCCGGTCCGCCGAAGACGGTTTCGGTGGCGGTGTCGGTCGTCCCGATCTAGACGGGCCGTCGCGCAGCGACTCTGACAGCATGGATACCAGGTGCTGGCGCTCACGTCCTTGCAGGCCGCGCGGATCCAGATGGCGGTGTCCCTGGGCTTCCACATCGTCTTCGCGGCGCTCGGGGTCGGGCTCCCGCTCCTGCTCCTGATCGCCGAGTACCGCGCGAACCGAACCGGCGACCAGACATGGATGGCCTTGGCGCGGCGGTGGGCCAAGGCGCTCGCGATCCTGTTCGCCGTCGGCGCCGTCTCCGGCACGGTGCTGTCGTTCGCACTCGGGCTCTTCTGGCCCGGGTTGATGGGCCGGTGGGGATCGGTGATCGGCCTGCCCTTCGCGCTCGAGGCGTTCGCGTTCTTCGTCTAGGCGATCTTCCTCGGGATCTATCTCTACGGATGGGACCGCCTCTCCCGGTGGCAGCATTGGTGGGCCGGCGTGCCGATCGCGATCTCTGGAGCGGCGAGCGCGTGGTTCGTCGTCACGGCCAACGCGTGGATGCAGACGCCACGCGGATTCGTCGAGGCCGGCGGGCGGCTCGTCGAGGTCGACCCGATCGCCGCCATGTTGAACCCGTCGACGCCGGTGATGACGACCCACATGATCGTCGCGGCCTACATGGCGACGGGCCTGGGCGTCGCAGCCGTCTATGCGGTCGGGGCGTTGAAAGGCCGGCGGGACGACTATCACCGGAGGGGCCTCGCCGTCGGCCTCGCCGTCGGCCTGGGGCTGGCGCCGGTGCAGATCTTCGTCGGCGACCGGGCGGCGAAGGTGGTCGCGGAGAACCAGCCGGTGAAGCTGGCGGCGCTCGAGGGGCAGTGGGAGAC
>JALZDC010000239.1 GCA_030862755.1 Actinomycetota bacterium | reverse complement strand
GCTCCGGATCGTAGGCAACGCTCACTCGCTCGTTCCCGACGTTCACCTCGACATCGTCGACGCCGCTCAGTCGGTCGAGAGCCGCCTCGATATTCCGCACGCATGTCGGGCAGGTCACGCCATCGCTCCGTAGCCGGAACTCCACCCGGCTCGTCCCGTCTACCTGTCGGGCGGGCCCGACCTCGACGGTGCGAGCCATCTCGTGGGTGTGGGCCCCCGCCGGAGGCGTTGCTGCCGCGGAGGCCGTCGCTTCCGCCGCCTCCGCTCTGGCTCGACCGTTGCTCCCATGCGCCTCCACCACCAGCGTTCCGTGGAGCATGTTCATCCCGCACGCGAAGCCGAAGGTCCCCACCTTCGCCGGGAGGAGCTCCAAGGCCGTGCGGCCGAACGGGGCCAGGGACTTGCTGACGCCGAAGTCCGGGAACACGACCCGGGAGGAGCACTCGCCCGTTTCCTGCCGGTCAAAGACAAGTCGGAGGGGAACACCCTGCTGCACGTGGATCAGGCTCGGGGAGTAGCCACCTTTCACGGTGACCTCCACCTCCTGGACACCGCCCCGCACCGTCGCCCGGCTCCCCTGCTTGGGTCCGAAGAAGAAGACCGCGAGCGCCGCGATCGAGGCGAGCCCGCCTGCGGTAACGAAGAGTTCCGTTCCAGTCATCTCTGAGTTCCCTCTGATCGGCTGGTTGGATCCGTGTTCCCCGTTGACACATCTATACCCTAGGGGGGTATCATCCGTCAAACGGAGGCGGGCGGATCTCGAAGGAGGCACCCTTGGCGACACAAGCACGCGGATACTCGACGAGCCGGAACCAGCTGCTCACGCGGTTGGCGAGGATCGAGGGACAGGTCCGGGGAGTGGCCCGGATGGTCGAAGAGGACAGGTACTGCATAGAGGTCGTGACGCAGATCAATGCGGCGAGAGCGGCCCTGGACAAGGTTGCCCTCGGTCTCCTGGATGGACACGTTCGCCACTGCCTCGTCGGAGGTCATGGTGGTCCCGATGATCCCGAGGAGCAGGCCGAGGAGCTGATGGGCGCCGTCGGCCGGATGATCTCCCGCTAGGAGCCACGTTTCGGGGCCTCAGTTCCGCAGGGTGCGAAGAACGGCAGGCAGAACAGGATCGACCTCTGCGGTGTCGACGCCGAGATGGTCCAGTTGCTCCAACGGCAGGAATCTTGCTCCGGGGATCTCGTCGGCCGCTCGTCGAGCCTGTTCGTAGAAATCGACGTCCTCGGCCGCGACGACGATGAGGCATGGGATCCTCCACGCCCCGAGGTCATCGGAGATCGGTCCTTCGTCGATCGCCGCGCGCCACGCCGCCCCCATGGCAGTGGCATCGCTGGCCAGGTAGATCTCCCGGACGGGTTCCGGATACCGGCCGACGATGGACTCGAACGCCCGGACAAGCGATCCGATCCCCTGCGTTCGCGACTCGGCCAGAGCCGTGCCAACGAGTCTGGCAAGAGGTCCGTCGGGATCGATCGCGTACGGCTGCTGACCGATCAGGACCAACGACCGCACACGCTCGGGTGCGTGCTCGCCGATCCCGAAGCCGAGCCGAGCGCCCCAGGACATCCCCACGAAGTGCGCGCGATCGAGGCCGAGACGGTCGAGGACCGCGATCGCATCCTGGACGCGGACCGGCATCGCGTACACCGCCGGGTCGTGCGGTTTGTCGCTCTTCCCATGCCCACGGTGATCGATATAGACGAGCCGGAACTCCTCGTGGAAGGGCTCCAAGGACCGGGCGAGAGGTGAAGCCCGTACGAGCTCGATGGGATCGAGGAATCCACCGTGGATGACGACCGGCGCCCCGCGACCCCCCTCATCCTCGAAATAGATGTGGCATCGATCGAGCGCGTTCGTCGCGTACGGCATCGGCTCACGGTATCCCGCGAGCTCGGAGACAGTTGGTTCGAGCGTCGGCCGCCGATCCAGCATGAGCGCTCTGCGACCTTCGGGAACTCCGACATCTGGGGATGGTAGGTGAGCTGACCCGGAGCGGGAGGGGCACGGACGTGCGCCCCTCTTCTTCGAGCGCCACCCAAGGTACCCCTTGCCCCTGGTTCAGGGTCGGACCTGGAGCTCGCGGAGCCATCCGTGGAGTCGCGGGAGGTGCTCCCGGTAGTGGTCGGGGCCGGACTTGCGTATCCACTCCGCGGCGACATCCTCCTGCGTCGAGATCTCCCTCCACACATGCAGCATCCTCGATCGAGCGGCCGCCGCCTGTGCCGTCACGTCGCCCAGCGAAGCGTCCCGCATCGCGTCCAGGAACCTCTCGTTCATCTCGCCGATCTGATCGGCGCGGAGCTCGACGTACGTCCCCCCGTGGATCTGCTCCAAAGCGACTCCCGCCTCCGCGAGCCAGGTCCCGATGTGGGCCAAGGCGTCCTTCGCCGACCATCCCTCCGGGTAGTAGCCGGGAACGAGCGCCTGCTCGGGCGAGAACGAGTCCATCGTGGCGTGCAACTCGTGCCAGAGCTGGTCCTCCTCCGCGATCAGTGTCGCGTCGAGGGGCCGCATCGCCGAATCGTACTCTCTAGGCCGACCGAGTCCGGTTGCGCTCGCGGGCGGCATCCCGGATCCACGTACGGGACTGAAGCCGACACGGGCTCCGTGCCGATATTGAGCCCATGCTGCTGACCGAGGAGGAGCTTGTCGAGACCGCCCTGCTCCGATATGCGCAGCAGACGGCGACCAAGTGGGGTGCGGAGCGATTCGCTTTCGAGTTCGAACGCCGCGAGCGAGAGGAGCGTTGGCTGCGGGCCGCCAGGTCGAACAGCTTCCGCGCCCCGACCCCCACGGATGAGGCGGACGTCCCGGAACCAGCCGTGCTCTCTGGGCTCGTCGACGCCGCCGTCCAGGAGCGCGTGGTCGAAGCAGGCCGAGCGGAGCTGGACCTGGAC
>JALZDC010000100.1 GCA_030862755.1 Actinomycetota bacterium | reverse complement strand
CCGCCCGGCCCCACCAGGAGCCCGCGGGCTCCTCGGGCGGCTCCAGGTCCCCGACGAGGATCGGGACACGTCCCAGCGTCTGCCCCGCGAGTCTCAGCCGGAGCGTCCCGACGACCGAGCCGGTGGGTGGCGGATAGGCGGCGGCTCTCGACACACTGAGGATCCTCTCGATCGCGCTGCTCTCGCGCACGCGTACGAGCGCGGCCAGTCCCGTTCCCGCGACCACGGGCACCTCTCCTCCACGCACCCGCACGCTTCCGAGCGCCTCCCCTTCCCCCAGGATCGACCGGAGCTGGTAGCCGGCGAACCCGTGGTTGAGCAATGCGGCGGCCTCGGAGAACACCTCGTCGTGCCCACCGAGAACGGCGACGGCAAGCTGCCTCTCGCCCCGACGGGCCGTGGCGATCAGACAGAAGCCGGCGGTCTCCGTGAAACCGGTCTTGACTCCGGATGCGCCCGGGAACAGCCAAACCATCACGTTGCGGTTCTGGATCTTCCGCGGGCGGGCTGAGTCCGACCGAACGACGACGAACCTGCGACCGACCAGATCCCGGAACGTTGGATCCTTCCACACCTCCCGGAGCAACAGCATCAGATCGGCCGCGGACGATCGGCCCCGGTCGTCGAGGCCGTGCGGGGATGCGAACCTCGTCCGCAACATGCCCAGCGCCTTCGCCCGGGCGTTCATGGCATCCACGAACGCGGAGACGCTGCCCGCCTCTTCGATCGCGAGCGCCTCCGCGGCGTCGTTCGCGGAGCCGAGCAGGAGTCCTGCCAGGAGCCCGCGGACGGACACGCGTTCGCCGGCCCGGAGGCCGAGCGTCGATCTCCCTCCGTAGTCGTCGCGAGCGAACACCGCGTCCGGATGCACGCTCACCGTTCGGTGGAGATGTCCCCTCTCTCGCTTCAATACGATCAGCGCGGTCATGAGCTTCGTGAGGCTGGCGACGGCTTGGGTCCGCTGGGGCGATGCCTGGAAGAGCACCTGCCCCATGCCAAGGTCGAGGAGGATGGCCGCCGAGGCCTCGATCTTCGGGACCGGGATCGGGTCCGTGGGAGTCGACAGGCGGGAGACGAACGGTGATGGCGAGCCGTTCGGCGGCACGGGGGTCGGCGGCGGCGCGATCTGAGGGCCAAGCACGCCGAACGCCGGAACCTGAGCGAGCACGAGGAGCAGGGGGAGGACGGCGACCGCGCCCCCGGCGGCCGGTCGTCTCACGCGCTACGGAGGTGGTCGCGCAGGTTGGTGCGGAGCAAGGCCTGTTTGAACCTCCGAGACGTGGCGGACAGGCTCGCGAGCGTCTCGGCAGCGGTGCGGCGGGCATCCGGGTTCTTCTGACGGAGGGTGGGTGCGACGATCTGATCGAAGAAGGACGACTCCCGATCCGCGAAATGCTTGTACATCGTGAGGTGCCTCGCTTCGATCCCGTATCGGAAGAAGTCCTTCACGATCGACAAGATGATGAAATCGTCGCCGTCGTAGTAGCGCGCGCCTTCCGGACCGTGCGAGGCGATGATCCCGAACGCCTCGAGCTCCTTGATCCTGTCCCTGTCGATGCCCGTGGCCGTGGCCATCTCTTCGAGGGACATCTGGAGCCCGGTCGGCGCCTCCGCGATCTCTTCCACCACGGACACGGCTTGGTCCGATCCTGTGTCCTGGTCGGTCGACAGCTCCAGCTCGTCCGAGCCGGCGTCCTGGCGCACCAGGCGTTCCTTGATCACCTTGAGCGGAAGGTACTCGTCGCGCTGCATCCGGAGGATCGACTTCAGACGCTCGACGTCCTGCACGTAGAACTTCCGATACCCGGATGGAGTCCGTTCGGGCTCGATCAGGCCCTCGGCCTCGAGGAAGCGGATCTTCGAGATCGTGATGTCCGGGAACTCCGTCTTCACGGACACGAGGACCTCGCCGATCGACTGGTAGTTGCGCGTGCCGGCCATCTGCACCTCACTCCCCTGCCTGGAAGAACGTCAGCCTGAATCGTCCGATCTGCACATGGTCCCCCGTCGCGAGCTTGGTCTCGTCGACCTGCTCGCCGTTCACGTAGGTTCCGTTGAGGCTTCCCGCGTCGCGAACGAACCACTCCTCGCCCGTGCGGCGCTCGAAGGTGGCGTGCGCCCGTGACACCGTGATGTCGTCGAGGAAGACGCCGCTGTCCGTGCTGCGTCCGACCGTCGTCGAGTCGGTGTCCAGGAGGAACGTCGATCCGGCGTTGGGACCACGCTTCACTTGAAGCAGCGCCTGCCCTGCCTCCAGCTCGTCCTCGGGGAACGGGAACTCGACGTTGTCGTCATCCTCGGGCTCCAGCGGTGTGAGGGTGACCGTGGAGTCTTCCTGAAGAGGAGCTCCGCATTCGGCACAGAACCGCGCGTCGTCCCGATTAGGATGTCCACAACGCGTACAGAACACCGTCAGCTTCCCCTCTGGTCCGATGTCGGGTCGACGGTCGAAGATCGCGTGTAACCATGGACCTCGATGCGTCGTGGACGTTATAGCAGGGTGCGAGAAGGGTCAACCGCGGCTTCGCCCAACCCTCGACCCCCGTCCGCCCTGAGCCTCGACATCCGTTCGCGGTCACCCTCGACCCACGCTGAAGTGTGGGTCGAGGGT
>JALZDC010000232.1 GCA_030862755.1 Actinomycetota bacterium | reverse complement strand
GCGGCGGAGAGGTACGTCTCCGAGCGGGGACCTGAGGTTTCGGCCGGCAACGGCTCCGTGATGTACTGCGCGCCGCTCGGAGCCTTCCGAGCGGCGCGCCCGGAGCTGCTCCTCGATGAGGCGCCGGCGGTCTCGGCCATCACGCATTGGGACGCACGCTGCCGGACGGCCTGCACGGCGGTGACGCTCACGGCCGCCGCGCTGGTTCGGGGGGAGGACCCTCGGAAGGCGGCCGGGGAGGCCGTCGGAGCGGTACTCGATCTGGAAGGAGGGGAGGAACTCGAGTACCTGGTCGGCGAGGCGGGGCGAAGCCGCCCGATCGACGGGCCGGATATGGGGTTCACGCTCTTCACGGCCGGGATCGCGTTGCAGGTGACCGCGGAGGCCGCCTCCGTCGAGGACGGCCTGCGGTTCGTCGTGGCTCTCGGCGGCGACACAGACACGAACGCAGCGGTGACGGGCGCGCTGCTCGGAGCGTTGCACGGGCGTGGGTCGCTCCCGGCCACTTGGCTCGACGTGCTGGTCGAGCGCCTCGAGATCGAGGCGGAAGCCGAAGCCCTCGCGGCCGCGGCGACCGCCTAGGAAGCGGTCGCCGCGCTCAGCCCCGGCACGTACTCGTCGCCGATCCGGCGTACGACGTCGATCGCCTCGAGGTCCGACATCGCCCGGACCGTCGCGCCTATCGAAAGGCCGAACCGGCGAGCCACTTCGTCGAGGGTCCAGACGGCGGAGGGATCCTGGAACACCCGGATGATGGCGTCTCGCGGGATGGAGTCGGGGTTCATCGGTGTCCTCCTCGGTCGCATCGTCCCTCGGACGTTCCCGGGGTCTCCAGGGGTTCCCAGCACCGGTCTCCGAGCGTTCATCTTCCATCCGCCGATGCCGTCCCGGCCCCGTCCTGTGACAGCTGCAACGGCGTGGGGGATGACGCGATATGGTCCGAGCATCAGGCTTCCAGGGAAGTCGCAGCATGGAGGAGATCCGACCCTCATGAACTCGATGCCCGGCGTCTTCGCCGCCGGCGATGTCCGAGACGGATCGACGAAGCAGCTCGCGTCGGCGGTGGGCGGAGCGGCCTCGATCCAGATCCGCGGCTACCTCGATCGGTTCGAGCAGCGGTGAACGGCCTGAGGGAGGATGGCGTCGTGCCGATGCAACCGAACGAGATCTTCGAGCTGATCGTGAAGGCCGACGAGAAGCTCAAGTACGCGACAGCCGAGAGGTCCGATGCCCGCCGACGGCAGGCGAGGGATCTGCTCACGCAGGCGGTCGACGCGGCCCGCGAGATCGGTAACGACGAGTTGGTGCAGCAGGCGGAGCTCCGGCTCTCCGATCTGGCCTAGGTCGATCTCCAGTCGCGGAACGCACCCAGCAGGACGGTCCTCTGCTCATCCGTGACCTGCTCCTCCGTGAGCGCGCCGGTCGCTCGGATCGTCGCCTCCATCTGGGCCACGTAACGGGTGCAGCCGTCGCAAGCGGCCAGGTGCGAGTCGAACCGGCGTCGCCGGCGGCCGCGCAGGCTGCCCTCGAGATACCCGGTGACCAGCTCCACCAGTTCTTTGCAGGTCAGCTCGCGCCCCATCATGTCGCCTCGCTCGAGAAGTATCGCTCCAGGGCGTCCCGCACCCTCGCACGCGCGCGATGCAGGAGCACCCGCTGGTTGGTCTCGGTGAGATCGAGCGCGTTACGAACCTCCTCCGAGCTCCACCCCCGAGCATCGCGCAGCCGGATCACTTCGGCTTGCATCGGAGGGAGACCCGCGATGGCCTCGCCGATGACGTCCAGGGTCTCGTGGGCGAGGAGCCGGTCCTCCGGGATCCCGGTCCAGTCATCGGGCAGCGTTGACCACTGGCCGCGGAACGAGCCCACCGCCGAGTCGAATCGGCTCGGATCGACGGCAGGGGACTCCAGATCGTCGCCTGCGAGCGATGCGAACGGCAGGCTCCGGCCTTCCCGCTGTCCGCGCGTCTTCGCGATGTTCGTGAGGATCCGGAAGATCCAGGTTCGCAGCGACGATCGGCCTTCGAAGGCGTCGAGTCCCCGGAGGACTCCCAACCACGCGTCCTGGACCACCTCCTCGGCGACGGCCGTCGTCGAGACGTACATCCGCGCCACGCGTAGCATCGCCGGGTGGAGCTGCTTCACCAGGATCATGAAGGCGGCCTCGTCGCCGGCGCGGAGGCGGCCCGCGAGGGAAAGATCATCCGACGAGGGGATCGGTCCGGTCACGCCCCGGGAGCCTATCGACGGTGCACCTTATTGGGAGACGGCGGATCAGCTCGGACGGGCGGCGCCGACCGGACTGTCGTACCCGTACATCGACTCCACGTGCACCGCGCCATCGGGGCCCGGGTGAGTTGCGTGGACGATCTGCCCGCCGCCGATGTAGAGCGCGACGTGGCTGATCGGGCTGTAGTAGAAGATCAGGTCGCCCGGCTGCACGCTCGAAAGGGGCACGTGCGGCAGCGAATACTGGGCCGCCGACGAGTGAGGGATGGAGACGCCCGCCTGCGCCCACGCCCATGACGTGAGGCCCGAGCAATCGAATCCGACGCTCGGATCGGCAGAACCCCACACGTACTGGGTGCCCTGGACCGAGAGCGCGGCGCCGACGGCGACCTGGGCGGCGGAGGCGTTGACCGGGGGCACGTACCCGCCGTGATCGCCAGTCGTCGTGTCCGGAGGCGTATCCTCCGAGGCCTCCTGGCGAGCTTGCTCGAGTGCGGCGCGCTGCGCTTCCACGTACGCCAGGTACTCCTGGCGATCCCGGTTCAGCTGCTCGTAGAGGGATGCTTGCTCCTCGATCATCGAGTCGAGCCGATCCAGCTGACCGTCGATCGACGCGACCTGCCGCTTTCGCTCCACCAGCGTGTCGGCGAACCGGGCGGCCGCCCATTCGGCCTCCTGCCGGGCGTTCGAGGCCTGCCGGGCGATCTCGGCGTCGCCCTCGGCGACGGCGCCCATGAACTCGAGCCGGTCCGAGAACTCGGCGATGGTCTCCGCGCCCAGAAGGCCGTCGACCTGCGATCCGGTCCCGAGGTAGGCCTGCACGGCCCGATCGGCGAGGCGTTCTTCGGCCACGCGAGCCCTGCGATCGGCCGCTTCGCGCTGGCTACGAGCCTCCGAGAGCTTCCGCTCGATCAATGAGAGCCGGTACTTCGCGTCGTTGTACTGCTCGGCGAGGACCTCGAACTCGTGCTCCAGTTGGGCGAGCTTCTCGTTCGCTGCCTGGACCTCCTCCGCGGAGGGCGCCGCCAGGGAGGAAAGGCTCAGAGCGGAGAGGACGATAGGAAGCGCGAAGACCACGGCCACGAAGAGCCGTGTGATCCGCCTTCGCGTCCCTGTCATGTGCTCCTTTGTCCGAGAAGTACGAAAGGCTCCGTTGCCGGAGCCGTCGGCCGAGGCTACCGGGGCTCCAAGGGGGTCGTCAATCCCCGGGCGTTGCTCCTCGAAGGAACGAGGGGCGGGACCGTATTCGGCCCGCCCCTCGTCATCGGTGTCGGGACGGCGGGACTTGAACCCGCGACCTCAGCGTCCCGAACGCTGCGCGCTACCAAGCTGCGCCACGTCCCGTCCTTCGGAGTTTAGCGCGTCGGGCGCGAGCGCAGCTCCAGGCCGAAGTTCGAGGTAAGTCGCCTCAGGGCGGCACCAGAACCGGAACGGAGCGAACTTGCTGGTGCCCAACCCTCGTGAGGTGTGGAGCACGGACGTGCCCATCCGGATGAGGCCGGAGGCGAGCCTCCGCGGCATCGAACAATTCGTTACCAGCGGTCCCACGAACGGCAGGCACACCTGACCTCCGTGGGTGTGGCCGGCGACGATGAGTCCGTAGCCGAGCGCGGCCGCCTCGGGCGCCGAGTCCGGCGAGTGCATGACGGCGACGCCGAAGCGCCCCTCGGCCTCCCGTGGGGCCACGCGGAGATCGTGACGGTTGATGTGGGCATCATCCAAGCCCATGACCTCGGCATCGAGCCCGTCGAGCGATACGTCGCGGCGGATATTGGTGAGGTCCTCCCAGCCGTCGGCGACGAGCGCGCGGACCAGCTCAGGGGCGCGGCCTCGGCGGGCCCGTCGTCGCTTCCGGCCCTTCCGGAAATACGCGAGGTAGTTGAGCCATCTCGGGACGAAGTAGTCGTTGGAACCGAGGACGAACCAGGAAGCCAGGCGGCCGCGGACAGACCGGACCCCGTCCACGGCCGCCGCGATCGCCTCCGGCTCCGCGAGGAAGTCACCCGTCACCACCGTCACGTCGGGAATCGGCAGACCCTCGAGGAATCGAGCCTTCCTGGGATCGTGGCGAACGAAGTGCAGGTCCGACAGGTGCAGCAGCACGAGAGGCCGCCCGGCGCTCGCCGGTAGGATGTCGAGCCGATGCCGCACGACCCGATATCGGAACCGCTCGACGAAGATCCCGTAGAGCATGCAGCCGATGGCGAGCAGGGCGATCGTGAGGATCGCGGGAAGCACGGGGGGAGTGTAGTCAGCGACCCGACCCTGAAAGAGCGACTCGCGGAGGAGATGAAGGATGCTCTCAGGGCGGGCGAGAAGGTCCGGCTCGGTGCGCTCCGGATGCTCTCTGCGGCCGTGACGAACCGGGAGAAGGAGCTGCGTCACGAACTCTCTGACGACGAGGTCCGGGACGTGGCGGCCAAGGAGAGGAAGAAACGGGCCGAGTCGATCGTCGCGTTCGAGGGTGCCGGTCGCCGCGAGCTGGCCGGGAAGGAGCGAGCCGAGCAGGACGCGATCGAGAGCTATGCGCCCGAACAGCTGAGCGAGGAGCAGATCGACGCCCTGGTCGACGAG
>JALZDC010000228.1 GCA_030862755.1 Actinomycetota bacterium | reverse complement strand
GCGGCGCCCGGCCTTCCCCGGTCGCAGGAGGATCGCGCCGGCGTCGGTCATGAGCACGGGATCGTACGTGTAGATCGCGTCGGGATCGTCCGGCGCGGGCAGGGTCCCCACGACGACCTCGGCGCCCGCGTCGGTCAGCCGTCCCCGGAACGCCTCGTGCTCGGCGGCCGCCCGAGCCGGATCGGGCGCCGAGCGCCATCCGTACTCGCGCCATCGCCGCATGGCCTCCGCCTCGGGCGCCCGCACGTATACCTTCCGTAGGAAGGATGTCTCGTCTTGGATCGTCATGCGCGGATGGTAGCCGTCATCTCATCCGAGTCGGAGCTCCCATGATCACTCGGGCGGCCCCTCGTCGGACCCCTCTCCCCAGCGTCTGGGACCAGGAGTACACTTGCGCGACCATGCGACAGGTACGGGGCACCGTTCGCAGCCGCCGGGGCGCGGAACTCGGCGTCATCGACTACACGCTCGCAAAGCGCGCCCTGATCCGCGACGCGCGGTGCGGGCTCATGTCCGTCGCCGATCTCTGCGACGCGCATCCGGAGCTCATGCGGGCCGCGAAGCACGTCGGCGAAGCCACCACGTCCGACTGTCCCGTCTGCGGGAAGGACAAGCTGGTGCTGCTCGCGTACGTCTTCGGGTCGTCGCTGCGGCGCAACAGTGGCCGGGTCTGGCCGATCCAGACGGGCCTGCGGCTGACGGCGGCCCACCCCGGGTCGGCCTGCTACGTCGTCGAAGTCTGTCGATCCTGCGCCTGGAACCACCTCCGCGAGGCTTTCACCGCCCGGCGGCGCGCCGTCGCCGGCTGAGCCGTTTCCGCGTCCACCCCCCAGGGTAGGATTCGGCTCGTCGTGGCCGCGACGAGACGCTCCTCGAAGGACTACACGCCCCGTCACGCCCAGAAGCGAGCGGGAGGGTCAGTGAAGGGTGCGTCCGGCTCACGCTCGACTGGGCGCAGCAACAAGAAGAACGCCGGGGCTGTCAGGGGACGAGGCAAGGGACGACGGCCAGCCTCGAAGCGACCGCGGACGTTCTTCCGGCGCTACTGGTGGGCATTCGTGCTCACGCCCGTCGCTCTCGCCGTTCTCGGTGCCGGCGCCCTGCTCCTGGCCTACATCCGGATCGATCTGCCGAAGACGCTTCCTCCGGTGCAGACGACCTTCGTCTACGACCGCAACGACCAGCTGCTGTCCACGTTCCACGGCTCGGTCGACCGGACGTTGATCCCGCTCGGGCAGATGCCCCAACACCTCCGCGAGGCCGTCATCGCGGTCGAGGACGCCCGCTTCTACGACCACGCGGGCGTCGATCTCAAGGGCACGATCCGAGCCGCCTGGAGCGACCTGGTCGCCCGGGACAAGGTCCAGGGCGGCTCGACGATCACCCAGCAGCTGGTGAAACGCGTCTACGCGGGTCGCTACATCGAAGGAGAGAACGGCGTCCGTGACTACGTGATCCCCCCGCGGACGGTGGAGGAGAAGATCCGCGAGGTGCTCCTCGCGATCAAGGTGGAGCGCACGCTCACGAAGGACAAGATCCTGGCGAAGTACCTCAACACGGTGTACTTCGGCCACGGCGCCTACGGCATCGAAGCCGCCGCGCAGACCTACTTCGGCGTGCGGGGCCGGGACCTCACACCCCTTCAGTCGGCGACGCTTGCGGGCATCCTCACCGCCCCCGAGGCTTACGACCCGATCGACCACCCATTCGACGCCAAGTTCCGCCGGGACTTCGCGCTCGATCGGATGGTGCAGTTCGGATATCTCGACGGACCGCGTGCGGAGAAGATGAAGCGGAAGGCCTGTTGTGGGATCCCGGTCTCGCTACAGCGGGGATCGGCGGCGCAGATCGAGGCACCCGGCGACGCAGAGTACTTCGTCCAGTACGTGCGCGAGGACCTGGCCAGGAGGTACGGGGCCGCAGCGGTCTTCGGCGGCGGTCTCCAGGTGCGGACCTCGCTCGACCTCGGGTATCAGGCAGCCGCGGAGCAGGCGATCGAGTCGCATCTGCCCAGCCCACAGGATCCGGGCGCCGCGCTCGTCGCGATCGAGCCGTCCACGGGACACATCCTCGCCATGGCCGGCGGGAAGGACTTCGCCACGTCGCAGCTCAACCTCGCCACGTTCAAGGGAGGCACGGGGCGTCAAGCGGGTTCGGCGTTCAAGGCCTTCACCCTCGCGGAGGCGATGGACCAGGGATTCGACCTCGACTCGCGCTGGTACGGCCCCAACACGATCACCATCGACGACCCGATGTGCGACGGTCCCGAAGGCCCCTGGCAGCCGGAGAACGCGGAGGGCGGCGGCAGCAGCTACACCCTCCAATCGGCGACCGCCCACTCGGTCAACACGGTCTTCGCGCAACTCGTGGTCGAGGTCGGTCCGGAGGAGGTCGTCGACATGGCACACGACCTCGGGATCCGTTCCGATCTCTCGGCGGTCTGTTCCATCACCCTCGGGAGCGTCGCCGTGAATCCGGTGGAGATGACCAACGCGTACGCGACGCTCTCCGCTCGCGGCGTCCGCCGCAGGGCCAATCCGCTCCTGCAGGTCCGGGCCGCCGGCGGCAGGATCGATCCCGACGTAGTTCCCAAGGGCCGCAGGGTGGTCGACCAGAACGTCGCGGACCTCGTGACCTACGCGTTGCAGGATGTCGTCGAGTACGGGACGGGTGCGTCCGCTCAGCTCAGCTCCTGGCCCGCGGCGGGCAAGACGGGCACGGCGCAGGACACCGTGGATGCCTGGTTCTGCGGCTACACCGTCCAGATCGCTAGCTGCGTGTGGGTGGGCTTTCCGAAGGGGCAGATCCCCCTACTGGACATCGAAGGCGTGCCGCAGGTCTTCGGCGGGACCATCCCGGCCGCGATCTGGAAGGACTTCATGGAGATCGCGATGGCGAACAAGAGGGCGATCGAGTTCCCGCTGCCGTCCTTCGAAGGACAGACCGTGACCCCTTCGGCCGAGGCCCCGATCCCACCGCCGCCGTCGCCGAGCCCCGAACCGCCCCCGTCGCCGAGCGAGGAGCCGTCCCCCTCCCCGTCCCCCACCCC
>JALZDC010000213.1 GCA_030862755.1 Actinomycetota bacterium | reverse complement strand
GGTCGGGGCGACGAGGATCAACGGGTCGATCTCACCGGATCCAGCCAGGGGCCGCCTCCCGGTGCGCAACTGGAGGAACGCGAACACACCGAGCGGCAGGACGAACAGCTCGACCGGCACCCGCGCGAGGAGCGGACGGTCCTCCCGGGACGCGGCCCTCCGTTCCTCCAGGATCGTCCGCGACACGTACGGGACCGAGAGTCCGAGTAGGATCACACATCCGACGACGGCTGCGACGAGCCCGAGCAGTTGACCTGTGGAGTTCAGACGGATCGGGAAGACCACCCCCGGGAGGTCCGGTCCGTTCGCGGTGCTCGCGAGCGCCGCGAGGCCCATCCCCAGGAGCAACCCGAGCGGGAATGCGACGACCGCGGCGAAGACCGCCTGGGTGGCCTGCGCGGCGAGCAGCACGCTCCGGCGGAAGCCCCGGCTATGGAGGACGGCCAGCTCGAATCCTTGCCTGGTGAGCGCGAGCGCGCCCACGCCGGCGAGCACGGCCAGCGTGACCGCTCCGATCTGGAAGACCACGAGCAGGATCGGCACGGCGAGATCGGCCACTCGCTGCCTTACGAGGTCGAGGAGCGTGTCGAGTCCGGAGATCAGATCGATCGTGCTCAGGCCGAGACTCGTCTCTCCCTGAAGGCTCGTGAAGACGAGATCCAAGCGGCTCGGGACCTCCGAGGCCTCCTCGAACGGAACGCCGGTGAGGGCGAGATACGCGTCCCATGAGTACTGCGTGGTCAGCTTCAGCGCTCCTGTGGCGCGGACCATCGTGTCGAGGCCGACGATCGCGGGCTGCGGCTGGGTCGAGTCGGGATCGGGGAACGGGTTCTGCGAGCCGAACCAGAACGGGTCGTCCCGATCGGGGCTGACGTAGGTGCCGGCGAGGATGAGCCCCACCCGTTCGCCGGTGGGACCGATGACGTCCAGCCGATCGCCCGGGCGGACGCGGAGGAGCTGTGCCATCGCAGCGTGCAGGACGATCCCGTCCTCGCCGGGCGGCTCACCTCGGATCTCGAGATGCTCTTCGACGGTCTCCCGCGCGAGGATCGAGACGGAGGGCCCCGCGGGCGATCCGAGCCGCACGGTGCCCAGGCCCTGTCGAACGATCCGGCCGCGGGGAAGCGACTCGGCCCGATCGGTGATGACCTCATCGGCAGCCGTCCAGTTGAAGCTCTCGTCGCCGAACACCTGGAACCGGGCGTTGCGGACCGTCGGGGGAGCGCCTGTGAGCTCTGAGGAAAGGATCGCTTCGCGCGCCGCCTCGGCGTAGATCGGGCCCGCGACGAGCACTCCGACCGAGAAGGCCAGTGTGACCACGACGGCGAAGCCCAGCAGCCGCTGAGCGACGAAGCGCTTCAACAGGAACCGAAGGGTCGCCATACACACTCGGGGCCCGGCGAGGGCCCCGTTCGCTCGATGATACGGACCTGCGCTTCCTTGCCGATGGTCGGCGGTGTCGGAACCTTGCCCCCGTGTGGGTGCTTGCTAGGCTGCGAACGACGGTCCTCGCTCGTCGCCGAGACCGCCGGAGGATCACGACAGGAGACCAGATGGACAGGCCCGAGATCATCCTGGCGCCCGGCCCCACCCCGATCCCGCCCGAGGTGCTCCTCGCGCAGGGGAGCCCGCTCGTGTACCACCGTGGTCCCGGTTTCGGGCGCCTGATGCGCGATGTGACGACCCGCCTGAAAGAGCTATACGGGACGGATCGAGCCGACGTGCTGCTGATGACGTCGTCCGGGACGGGTGGGCTCGAGTCCGCCGTCCAGAACGTCTTCTCTCCGGGTGATGATGTCCTGGTCCCCTTGGCCGGATTCTTCTCCGAGCGCTGGCGCTCTCTCGCCACGGCGATGGGTCTCACGGTCCGCACCGTGGACCAC
Source organism: Actinomycetota bacterium (assembly GCA_030862755.1). Classification (GTDB taxonomy): domain Bacteria; phylum Actinomycetota; class UBA4738; order UBA4738; family HRBIN12; genus JAJNBA01. Next base: position 896 of record JALZDC010000213.1, on the reverse strand, counting down.
GAGTGGGGAGAGAAGGTCGACGCTTCGCGGGTCGCGGAAACGCTCGCAGAGCACCCCGCGAAGGCCGTCTTGCTCACGCAGTCGGAGACCTCGACCGGAGTGATCCAGCCGGTGGAGGAGCTCGCCCGTGTGGCGAACGAGGCCGGGGCGATGGTGGTCGCGGACGTCGTGAGCAGCCTCGGCGCCGTGCCGTTCGACTTCGACGGCTGGGGGATCGACGTGGCCGTCGGCGGCTCGCAGAAGGCGCTGTCGGCGAGCCCGGGGATCGCCTTCGTCGCGATCAGCGAACGTGCCTGGGATGCGCACGCCGCGGCGACCCTGCCTCGGTTCTACTTCGACTGGTCGATCTACCGCCGCTTCGCCGAGCTGCCCGACCCGGAGAACCCGTGGACACCGGCCATCAGCGTGATGCAGGGTCTCCACGCGGCGCTCGAGCTCTACTTCCAGGACGGGGTCGAGGCCGCGTACCGCCGACACGAGCTCTTGTCGCGCGCGGTCAAGGAAGGCGTGAAAGCGCTCGGACTCGACCTGTTCGGCGAAGGCCTGGAGCAGAACTGGACGGTCACGGCGATCCGCGCCCCCGAGGGGATCGACGCGGACACCATCGCCGACCGGATCCGCTCGGACTTCGGATGCATCCTCGCCCCCGGTCAAGGGCCGCTGAAGGGGAAGGTCTTCCGCATCGGTCACTTCGGCTACTTCAGCGAGCTGGACATCGTCCGCGGGCTGGCCGCCCTGGAGATGACGCTCGAACGGCTCGGCCATCCCGTGAAGCGGGGCGCGGCGGTGGCGTCGGCCGAGGGCGTCTTCCAGGAGGCGGCGACCTAGGTGCGGGTCCTCGTCACCGAGAAGCTGTCCGAGGCCGGCCTCGAGCTCTTGCGGCAACGGTTCCAGGT
>JALZDC010000202.1 GCA_030862755.1 Actinomycetota bacterium | reverse complement strand
GTCGTGGCCGGGATCGGCCGCGACCGCCTCTGCATCGACCCCGGGATCGGGTTCGGGAAGAACCTGGGGCACAACCTGGCGCTGCTCCGTTCGATCGGCTCGTTCCGTGAGCTGGGCGCGCCCCTGCTGGTCGGCGTGTCCCGGAAGCGCTTCGTCGGAGACCTCTCGGGCGCGGACGACCCCGCTCAGCGGCTCGAAGGTTCCGTGGCGGCTGCGGTCTGGTGCGCGTCGCAGGGGGTGGAGATGCTCCGGGTGCACGATGTCGGTTCGACTGTGCGAGCTCTGCGCGTAGTCGATGCGATCGCTCGGGAGCGACCGTGACGGACGACCTGCCGATCGTCGTGCTCCTCCACGACGAGGGGCGCTCTGCCGACCAATGGCGTGAGTTCGTTCCGCTCCTCGGATCCCGCTTCCGTGTCGTCGTCCCGAACCTTCCCGCCGCTGACACCGACACGAAGCTCGATCACGTGCGAGCCTCGATCGACGGCGAGCGATGCGGCGTGATCGGTCACGGGTCGGGCGGGGCGCTCGCCCAGGCGCTCGCGGCCGACGGCGGTGTCGACGCGATGGTTCTGCTCGACGCTCCCCGCGCCCCGGGCATCGGTGACGAGGATCTCGCCTCCTTCGATTTCCCCGTCCTGCTCCTGTGGGGTGAGGATGACGACGTCGTGCCCGTCTCGGTCGCCGAGGAGTTGAACGATGCGATCGCGACCTCCACGCTCGGCATCCTTCCTGGATGCGGACACGACCTCACCGAGGAGGCAGCCGCCACGATCGCGCCGATGATCCTCGAGTACCTGCGCGCTCGATACCTGAAGGTGCCCCACGCTCACGACGCCGGCCACGCGCACGAGGGCGTGGTGCGGATCCAGCTCGAACGCCGGCCTCCCTGGGTCGACCTCGAGGACGACGAGCGCGACGATTGGTTCGTCGACGGCGACGAGGCAGCGCCATGAGCAAGGCCCGTCTGTTCCTGTCCGGGATCCGGGCCGAAGGCCATCACGGCGCGCGTGATGGAGAGAAGGAGGAGCCCCAGCCGTTCGTCGTGGATCTGGACCTCGAGGTCGACGCCGGCGATGACTCGATCGAGGCGACGGCCGATTACCGCGGCATCACCGAGACGGTTCGCCAGGTTGTCGAGCAGGGATCGTTCGACCTGATCGAGACGATGGCCGACGCGATCGCCCGCCGCGTCGCGTCGATCGCACGTGTCAGCAAGGTGACCGCCGTCGTGCACAAGCCGAGCGCCGCCGGCCGCCTGGGCATCGACGGCGTGGCGGCCGCCGCGACGGCGACCGGGGACCCCATCGCAGGCGGTTAGGTCGCCATGGACGTCATGGCCTTCCTCGGACTCGGTTCGAACCTCGGTGACCGGCTGACGAACCTCCAGGCCGCCGTCGACGCGCTTCAGACCGAACCCAGGCTTCGGGTGACGGCATCCAGCCGCGTGTGGGAGACGGCGCCGGTGGGTGGGCCGCCGCAGCCCGATTACCTGAACGCCGTCATCCGGGTGGAGACCGATCTCTCGGCACGGGATCTCCTCGATGCCGCGCGCCGGGTCGAGACACGACTCGGACGCGTCCGGACAGAGCGATGGGGAGCCCGCTCACTCGATGTGGACGTCCTGCTCTACGACGAGGAGCTGATCGACGAGCCAGAGCTGGTGGTGCCGCATCCACGCATCGCACAGCGTGCGTTCGTCCTGTTGCCCCTCCTCGAACTCGAGCCGGACCTGGTCTTGCCGGACGGCACCCGACTGAAGGAAGTTCGGGTCGACACGGGGGGTGTCACACCCTCCTCACCTCCGCTCGCGGTTCGGCGATGAACGCGACGTGCTTCCGATGCGACTGGATCGGCGAGACCGGTGATGCTGCCTGTCCCTTCTGCGCCGCGCCGCTCTACCGTCCCCCCGCGCGCGCGCAGGAGCGCGGCGCTCCACGCTCGCCACCACCCGCGATGGAGGTCGAAGGATCGGAGCACGAGGCCGTTGCTCCTGCGTCGGAGGGCCGCCCGGTGACCACGAGCCCGGGGGCGGTCCTCCTGATCGCCGGCGCGGTGTTCTCGCTGGTCGCCTTCCTGTTGGCGCGCGGAGATCTCGATCCGGCCCCCGGACCGGTGGTGTCGCCCAGCCCGGTTGTCGAGGAGACCGGTGGGCGGCTGATCTACACGGTGCCGGTCGGGGACGGGATGGCGCGTGTATGGCGATGGAACCTCCTGACCGACCGGGTTGCGAAGGGTCCGCTCATCCGCAAGCCCGTCTCTCTCGTGAACATCCGCTCGGCGGGACACGGCTGGCTTGGGGTCACTTCTGACGCGGGAGGCGGTGAACGGAAGGCGTCGTTCCTCGACTCTCTCGACTCCGATGCCGCGGCCGAGTCGATCGGCAGGGGCGACATCGTGACCTGGACCCGAGAGGGTGGCACGGTGCTGTTGGTCGATCGGGGACCTCTCCTCGATCGGTGCCGGCGCGTCGTCGACGTCACCGCCGTGAACGTGGAGCAGCGACGCCGCGAGACCGTCCTCCACGACACGATCTGCGGCGATGTCCTGTCCGTGGGGCGAACGAGCCTGGGCTATCTCTTGACGATCGTCGGAGAGCACGGTGTCGACGTCGTGGGCGCCGGCTACGAGGACGCCGGTGTCCTCCTGCGTGACCACGGCGTGATCGACGTATCGCCCGGCGGACAGATGCTGGTGACGCCGGGGACCGAGTTCCTGTCCGAGCCGTTCTCGGATGAAGGGTCCGATGCACCGCCGTTGCGCGTCTCCGGTTCGGCGTTGCGCTACCGGCTGTTCGGCGGCCCGCCCGTCGACCTGTTCGCGGACGCCGCGCCGCTCCGGATCGAGAGGGTGCTGGCGTACAGGGACGGCGGGACCCGGGCTCTCGTGGTCGGAAGCCAGGGGCCCGACGGCGCCGCGCTGTGGGAGGTGCCGCTCACCATCGCGGGGAGCGCCCCCGGGATCCCTCGATACATCGTCGGGGTCCACGGCTTCACCGCCGCGGCGTACGCGAACGACGGGACGGCGTTCGTCATGACGGATACACGCCTCTGGCACCTCCGGGACCATCGGCTCACGGCACTGGACGTTCCCGAGGGGGCCCCCAGCCCCACCGGTCCGCTCGCATGGATCGTGCAGGAACCCGTGACCGAGCTCTAGGCCACGCCCCTCGCGGCCGGGTCGTACCGAGGCGAGTTGCGATACTCGACCGATGAACGTCGCTGTGGTCGGTGCTGGGCGGGTCGGGACGGCGATCGCCGTGCTGCTGGAGCGGGCAGGTCACCGGATCGTGGGGGTCTCCGGCCGTGCGGGAACACGGGGACGCGCGAGCGCTCACCTTCCTCACGCGCCCTTCCTCGAGCAGGCGGAGGCTGCCGCCGCGGCGGAGCTC
>JALZDC010000178.1 GCA_030862755.1 Actinomycetota bacterium | reverse complement strand
GCTCATCGCCGGCGCGCGCTCCAGCAGGCCGCCCGCGCGGCGCGATATTGGAACGAGGAAGCCCGCGACCTCGCCGAGGCCGGTCGGTCCCTGACCGAGCTCCGTGCGGTCGGGCCCTGGGTCGCCGCCAAGATCCATGGCTGGCTGGACGCGCCGCCCGAGATCCCGGAGCCCGACGAAACACGCCGCGGGTTCCTGACGCTCGCCGAGGTCCGCCGCGTGCTGGACGCGGAACCGGAATGGGAGCAGACGCCCCATGCCGACCTCCAGATCCACACTACCGACAGCGACGGCGGCTTCCCCCTGCCGGAGATGGCGGGCTTCGCCCGCGATCTCGGCCGTCCCTTCATCGCGATCACCGACCACTCGAAGAGCCTCAAGATCGCGAACGGGATGGACGAGGAGCGGCTCGCGGAGCAGATCGTGCGGATCGGCGAGCTGAACGCGGAGCTCACCGCGGCGGGGGACCCGTTCCGCGTCCTCCGCTCGATCGAGATGGACGTCTTCCCGGACGGGTCTTGCGACATGGAGCCGGAGGCGCTGGCGCCACTCGATCTCGTGCTCGGCGCCTTCCACTCGAAGTTACGGATCCGCGAGGATCAGACGGAGCGCTACCTGGCCCCGCTGCGGGATCCGTCCGTGCACGTGCTCGCCCACCCGCAGGCGAGGATGTACGGACGGCGGTCGGGGCTCCGGGCCGACTGGCCCCGGGTCTTCGCCGAGGCAGCGGCCCGAGGTAAGGCGGTCGAGCTCGACGCCACCCCGGCTCGACAGGACCTGAGCGTGGACCTCGCTAGGGCCGCGAAAGCCGAAGGGGTCCGGTGGTTCTCCGTCGGGAGCGACGCGCACACGTCATTCGAGCTGGAGTTCCTGCCGTTCGGGCTGGCGACGGCGGCGTTGGCGGGGATCCCGAGGGAGCGGATCTTGAACTACCGGACCGTCGAGGAGGTCATCGCCTGGGTGAGGGAGCTCCGGGCCGAGTAGGTTCCTCACCCCCGATTTGACAGGCGCTAGGACCGTGGCGTATGGTTCGCGCTGAGAGACCGCTGGAGCCCTCGGGTTCCGGCGGTTTCTCACTTTTCCGACCCAGCTCCTGGACCCTCGAGACGCCCGCCGGCGAGTTCTCGTGGCATCCGCGGGTCGCTTGGGTTCCTTCAAGGTCGGCGACGGGTCGGCCGACACCTTCCCCGACGAGTCGGTCGGTGCGGGTATCCTGCGCGCCACGACGGCCAGGGAAGCGCGTGATCGAGGGGGTGGGTACCCGTGGGGTGGGTCGTGCAACGCTGGAGGCATGTCGTCTTCTGGTCTGCCCTGTCGACGACAGCCGTGGTCACAAGTGTCACAGTCTTCCCAGCGATGGCCGCCGCCAAGGTGCCAGGCATCGATGTCTCCGAGTACCAAGGGAGGATCGATTGGCGATCGGTCGCCTCGACCCCGACGCGCTTCGTGATCATCCGGGCGACCATGGGGAACCGCTACCGCGATCGGTGGTACGCGGAGAACCTCTCCGGCGCCACCGCGAACGATCTGATCGTCGGGGCCTACCACTTCGCGAAGCCGGGGTTCGCGCCCTGGGACGCGCGTGCCGAGGCCGATCATTTCCTCGATGTCGCCCGGGTAGCGCCCGGCGATCTTGTGCCCGTGCTGGACATCGAGGAAACGGGTGGGCTCTCCCGTAGACGGCTTCGGGTATGGACGCGTACCTGGCTCGATCGCGTGCGCATGCGGACAGGCGTCCGGGCCATGATCTACACGGGCAGCCACTTCTGGCGCGGATCCATGCGGAACACCTCCTGGTTCGCGGAGCTCGGCCATCCGCTGTGGGTCGCGCATTGGTACGTCCGCACTCCCGACGTTCCCGGCGGTCGCTGGGCGGGCGCGGGGTACACGGTCTGGCAATGGTCCGCGACCGGCAGGATCGAGGGGATCAAAGGGGACGTGGACCGGAACTGGGTGAGGAGGAACCTCGCGCAGGGAACCGTCGCATCGCTCACGGCCGATCCGGCAGAAGGGGGCGTGATCAGCGGCGATCGCATCGCATGCGGTGAGCGGCACCGGCGCTGCTCACGTCTGGCGAACCCCGGTGAGGAGATCGTCCTGACCGCCGTTCCCGAACCGGATGCACGTCTGATCCACTGGACCGGGGCGTGTTCGCCCGCAGGCGATGCCCCGACCTGCACGGTGACCGCGCTCGGGACCAACGCCGTTTCCGTGGCCTTCGGCGATCGCGCCGAGGTGGCGGTCACACGATCCGCAGTCGATCCACACCTCGGCGCCCTCGGTTGCGGGACCCCTTGCGGTGACCTACCCGCCCGCCGTCGTTCGGCGACGTCGACGGGTTCAGGAGATGGGGCGCCGGATCCCGGGTCCTCGGCCGGCGTCGGAGGGGAACGATCCCCCCATCCGTGGCGCCGCAACGCGGAACGTCGCTCGATCGGTGGCTCCTACCGGTGGGCTCGCCGACCGTCGGCTTCGATCTCGTACGCGTTCAGGGGTGGAGCCGTCACCCTGTTCACGGTCCGGGGGCGCGCGATGGGCAAGGCTCGCATCTCGATCGACGGTGCCACGGTGGCAACGATCGACGGCTACGCCCGCAGGTTCCGACCCGAGGTGCGGCACCGATTCACCGGGCTGGGCGGGGGGTCACACGTCCTCACGATCGTCCCTCTGGGCAGGAAGCGCCCGGCCGCGAGGGATAGTCTGGTCGTCGTCGACGCGCTGCGGTGGCGGGGAAGGCTCCACCGCGACCCGAAGTCGAAGCCGGTCTCATAGCCACCCCGGGCAGCTCGATCCGAGCGAAGAGTCACCGATCCGCGTCCGTCTGTGACCGGTGGTCGAGGCCACTCGTTCCCCGTGCCGAGCCAGCGGTCCTAGACTCGGCACCGCGTTCCGCCGAGGGAGGTTCGATCGCATGCCGAAGGGGATCCTGGAGCGCCTCGCCGATGGTCCGGTCCTCGGCGACGGTGGGTACCTGCTCGAGCTCGAGAAGCGTGGCTACGTCCAGGCCGGTCCCTTCACGCCGGAGGTGGTCGTCGACCATCCGGAGGCCCTCGCCCAACTCCATCGCGAGTTCGTGCGTGCAGGAGCCGAGGTCCTGCAGACGATGACGTTCTATGCGAGCGACGACAAGCTCGCGACGGTCGGCATGGAGGGGACGGTCGACGACATCAATCGCAACGCGGTTCGGATCGCCCGCGAGGTGGCTTCCGAGGACGATGCGCTCGTCGCGGGGAACCTGTCCCTCACGTGGGCCTACGACCCTGCCGACGGCGCCAGTCCGGATCACGTCAGGGGGCTCTTCGACCGTCAGCTCCAGGACCAGCTCGACGCCGGACCGCCGGACTTCTGGATCGGCGAGACGTTCTCGTTCCTCGGTGAAGCGCTCCTGTTCGTCGAACGGGCCCGGGCGACGAGGTTGCCCGTGATGGTGACGATGTCGTTCGAGGCGCTGCCCGCGAAGACCTACGAGGGCGACGGGCCGGGCGCGGCCGCCCGCAAGCTCGCCGACGCCGGCGCGGACATCGTGGGCGTGAACTGCCTGAACGGACCAGCACAACAGCTGCCGATCGCCCGGGAGATGGTCCTGGCGCTCGCCGGCTCCGTGCCGGTCGCCGCCCAGCCGGTCGCGTACGCGACGACGGACGACCAGCCCGACTTCACCTCCGGAGAGGAGTTCCCGTTCGCGCTGACCCCCATGACCCTCGCTCGAGCGGAGATGGCGATGTTCGCGGACAGAGCCAGGGAGGCCGGGGTCCGGTACATCGGATCGTGCTGCGGCTCCGTCGCCGAGCACGTGCGGGCCATGGCCAAGGTGCTCGGGAAGCTACCGGAGGACGAGCGCGAGTGGAAGTCGCCCTCCGGGAAGGCCATGTCGGCCTACGAGTACTACGGGCACACCGAGACCGAGGTGTGATGTTGCGCTAGCTCGCTGGTCCGGGCACATCGAGCACGATCCGACGGCTAGCCGTGGGCTCCCAGTCGCGCAGCGCCTCGGCGAACTTCACGACGAGAGCGGCTCCGCCGGCGAACTCGAGCGCGCGCAGGAGCGGGAAGCGCCGCAGCGCGGGGAGCCGGAAGAGCAATGGCGCGCCGACGATCGCCGCGCCGGCGAGGAGCCGGCGGAGCCGGCGTCCGGCGGGGGAGTCCAGGAAGTCCTCGACCTCCTGGACGGCCACCTCGATCCGGTCGCCGATCCGCCGGAGCTCCACCATAGCTACGAGATCTGTCGGCGCGTCGTGCCGGTGGCGCCACGCCGCACGAGGCGGACGAGCACCACGAGCGCCGCACCGGCAAGGATCGCCGCGATCCAAGGCACACCCGTGTTGTCGGGCGTGATCACTTCGGCCAGCAGCCAGCCGCCGAGGAACGCGCCCACGGCACCCAGCACGATCGTCAGCCAGATCGGCATCGGGTCGTCGCCCGGCACGATGAACCGCGCCAGCGGCCCCACGATGCATCCGACCAACAGGAAGCCGAACACCTCTCCGATCGTCATGCGACTTTCTCCCCTCCGGAAGCCCCCGAGGACGTCCGGACCTCTCCTTACCCAGAAGGACGGCCGTGCATGCGGTTCGTCGTGTTGGGCAAGAGAGGGGTCCGGCGTCCGCCTGCACGTCAGCAGCTGACCGGACGGTCGCTGTCAGTCCCGCACCGCGAGGCTATCGCCCCGTGAGATCACGACGGGGCCGGTGCCGAGGGCACGGCCCCCGATCGTGGCGCCGGGATCAGACGGCAAGATCCGGAGGACCGTGAGACCGCTCGTGACCCGCACGCGGATCACGCCCGGCTCTGGATGGGCCTGGGGCCGGAGCCCCCCGTAGTAGTAGGCCAGGATGTCGGAAGCCGACTGGCCTTTCCGCGCCTTCCCGTACGCCCCCCACTGCACCATGCCCACGCCGTGGCCCCATCCGCGTCCGGTCACCACCAGCGAGCTCTCGGCGGAGGACAGGTGCAGCCATCGGGATGGGATCGTGAGGGGCAGGGTCCCTTTCGCGGTCTCGGGCGGATATCGGCCGGGTCGCAGGCACGGTGCCCACGTGTTGACCGCGTCGCGGAGGTCAGCTGCATCGATCGAACGGCTCGTGCCTCCGCCACGGACGGTCAGAGAG
>JALZDC010000408.1 GCA_030862755.1 Actinomycetota bacterium | reverse complement strand
TACCTCGAGGAAGCCGATCAGCTCTGCGATCGGATCTCGGTGTTCGACCTGGGAACCGTCATCGCCGAGGGGACCTCGGAGGATCTGAAGGACAAGATCGGCGGCGAGCTGCTCGAGCTCCACGTCGCCGCCGAGCACCTGTCCCGAGCGGCGGAGACGCTCCGCGGGTTGGGTGCGGGCGAGCCGACCGTGGACGAGGACACGCGGCTGATCCGCGTGCCCGTCGGAAGCGAAGGGCCGACGGTCCTGCTCGAGACGGTCCGACGACTCGATGATGCCGGCATCACGATCGAGGACATCGCCCTGCACCGGCCCACCCTCGACGACGTATTCCTCTCGCTCACGGGCCACGCAGCGGAAGTCGCGCTCGAAGAGGAGGAATCCGAGCCGGAGCCCGAGAAGCGCCGAGGAAGGCGAGACCGATGAGCGCAGTCACCGTGGCCCGCCCCCCTTCGATAGCGACACGAGCGATACTGTCGTTCTTCGACAGCTTGATCGTCGCTCGGCGGAACCTGATGCAGATCGTGCGGATCCCGGCGGTCCTGGTCTTCGAGCTGGTCCAACCGGTGATGTTCGTACTGCTGTTCCGGTACGTGTTCGCAGGCAACATCGCGGACATGAGCGCGTTCGAGGGTGGCTACGTGACCTTCCTGATGCCCGGGATCATCGTGCAGAATGCGATCTTCGGGGCAACCACGACGGCCATCGGGATCGCGGAGGATCTGAAGTCGGGCCTGGTCGACCGGTTCCGATCGCTCCCGATGGCCCGGTCGGCGATGCTCGCCGGGCGCGCGACCTCCGACCTCATCAAGAACTTCATCCTCCTCCTGGTGGTGATCGGGATCGGCTACCTCGTGGGCTTCTCGTTCAAGAACGGGTTCGTCAACGCGCTCGCCATGATGGTGCTCGTGATGGCCGTCAGCTTCGCGTTCTCGTGGGTGATGGCCGCCATCGCGCTCTCCGTGAAGAAGCTGGAGGCCGTCCAAGCAGCCGCATTCACCGGGATCTTCCCGCTCGTGTTCATGAGCTCGGCACTCGTCCAGGTCGGAGGGATGGAGCGTTGGGTGCAGGTGATCGCTCGGAACAACCCCATCACGCACTGGGCCAACCTCGCCCGGTACTTCGCGATCGGCGAGTTCCCGGACATGGGCGGCTCCATGGAGCAGCTGATGGTGTACTCGGCGATCTGGCTGGTCGCGACCGTCGGGGTGTTCATGCCGCTCTCGATCAGGCTCTACTCGAAGCTGACCTAGCCGGGAACACACGGCTGTTCGGGTCGGTTGCACCCGGCAAGCGCCGGAGGAGGTCACGTCTTGCCACTGTTCGGATTCAAGGGTGAGAACGCGCGCGAGAAGGTCATCGTCCTGCTCACCATGTGCTTCGCCCTGGCGATGGCGATGCTCGACAACACCGTCGTCAACATCGCCCTCCCGACGATCCAGCGCAGGCTGGGCGCCACCGTCTCCGACCTCCAGTGGATCATCGACGGCTACGTGCTGGTCTTCGCGTCGCTGCTGCTCACGGGCGGCATCCTCGGAGATCGCTACGGACGCAAGAGGATGTTCCTCGCCGGGCTGGCGATCTTCACGCTCGCCTCGCTCGGGTGCGGCCTCTCGGGGTCGGGCGGTCAGCTGATCACGTTCCGGGCGCTCCAAGGCGTCGGAGCCGCCCTGCTGATGCCCGGCACCCTGTCGATCCTCACGGTCACGTTCCCCCCCGAGGAGCGCGCCAGGGCGATCGGGCTGTGGGCGGGCGTCAGCGGTCTGGCCCTCGCGCTGGGGCCGACACTCGGCGGCTGGATCGTCGAGCACGGTGGTTGGGAGACCGTCTTCTTCATCAACGTGCCGATCGGGGTGGTGGCCTTCACGATCGCGTGGCGGACCGTGCGTGAGTCGGTCTCGGAGGATCTGCGGCACCTCGACCTGCCCGGCCTCGGACTCGGCACCGGCGGGCTGTTCGCCCTAACCTACGCCCTGATCGAAGCGAACCAGCGCGGCTGGGGGGACGCGCTGATCGTCGCCTCGCTCATGATGGCCGCCGTCTTGCTCGTCGGATTCGTCATCTGGGAGCACCGGAGCCCGAAGGCGATGATGCCGCTGACGTTCTTCCGGATCCCCGCGTTCAGCGCGGGCAACGCGGTCGCGTTCTCGGTCTCGCTCGGGATGTTCTCGATCTTCCTGTTCGTGACGCTCTACATGCAGGCGATCCGCGGCTACACGCCGCTCCAGGCCGGTGTCCGGTTCCTCCCGATGACGCTGATGATCATCATGTCGGCCCCGGTGGCCGGCCAGATCGCCCAGCGGGTCGGACCCAGGATCCCCATGACCTACGGACTCACGATGGTGTCAGCCGGCCTGTTCGGGCTGACGTTCGTGCAGCCCGACACGCCGTTCTGGGTGCTCGCGATCCTGTTCGTGATGATGGGGAACGGGATCGGCTCGACCATGGCGCCGATGACGGCTGCGGTGATGGGTGCGGTGGGGCCACAGCGCGCAGGCCTCGGCTCCGCGATGAGCAACACCAGCCGCGAAGTCGGCGGCGTCCTCGGGATCGCCCTGTTGGGAACCGTCCTGTTCGACCGCCTGGGGGCAGTCCTCGTGCCGAAGCTCGCGGAGCTCGGGCTGACGGGACCGCAGGCGAGTGCCATCGCGCAGGCGGCGTCCCATGGGTTCGTCTCTCCCGGCGAGCTCACGGCGGTTGGGCTCACACCGGAGCAGACGCAGGGATTCGCCGCCGCGTTCCGGGAGGCCTACATGAGCGGGTTCCATCTCGCGGTGCTGATCGCAGGTCTCGTCCTGCTGACCGCGGCCGTGGTGGCGAACCGATTCATCCCGGGACGGGCCCACGCCGAGGAGATCCACGCCGCCGCGGCGGCGAGGGAGCGCGTGCCTGCCGCGGCCGAGTAGCGACCCCGCGCCTACGATCTGGCCGTGCTCGCGCTCCGGATCCTCGCCGTCGTCGCCGGAGCGGCCTTCGTGGCTGCCGCGATCGGCTCCGCGGTCAAGACCGTCGTCCTGCCGCGCGCCACCGCGTCGAGGATCACCCGCTCGGTGTTCCTCCTGCTCCGATGGGCGTTCCTGTTCGTCGCCAGGCCGTCGATGAGCTTCGACCGGAGGGATCGCATCCTCGGGGCCTACGCGCCGCTGGGATTGATGGCGACCCTGGCCGCATGGCTCGCCTTGGTCCTGGCCGGCTTCACGCTCATCTTCTGGGGAACGGAGCACTCCGGCTGGCAGGCGGCCTTCGACCTGTCCGGATCATCGCTCTTCACGCTCGGCTTCTCACGGCCCCAACGGCTCGACGGCATGGCGCTCGCCTTCCTGGAGGCCGCGATCGGCCTGTTCCTCCTAGCGCTCTTGATCACCTACCTACCCAGCATCTACTCCGCGTTCTCCCGCCGCGAGGTGGGCATCACGGCGCTGGAAGTGCGAGCGGGGTCGCCGCCGTCGGCGAGAGAGATGATCGGGCGGTACTGGCGTCTGGAGCGGATGCCCGAGATCCACGAGGTCTGGGTGGAGTGGCAGCGCTGGTTCGTGGACATCGAGGAGACCCATACGTCCCATCCGGCGGTCATCTTCTTCCGTTCCTCCCATCCCGAGCACTCCTGGGTGACGTCGGCGGGCGCGGTGCTCGACGGCGCGGCGCTCGTCCTTTCGTCCGTGGACATCCCACGGGATGTGGAGGCCGAGTTCTGCATCCGGTCGGGGTACCTCTGCCTTCGAGGGATCGCCGACTACTTCCAGATCCCCTACGACCCCGATCCGCGGCCCGACGACCCGATCTCGATCCGGCGGGACGAATGGGAAGCGCTGATCGCCGATCTCGAGGCCTCCGGCGTCGCGCTCAAGCCCGACCGCGATCAGGCGTGGCGCGACTTCGCGGGCTGGCGCGTGAACTACGACACCGTCCTGCTCGCGCTGGCGCGCCTCACCGAGGCCCCGCCGGCAACATGGTCCTCCGACCGGGCCGGTGGCGAGCGGATCCGTCCGCCGGTCTTCCGGAAGATGCGCTGAGGCCCCTACGGGGAGGGGTTGGAAGCGTCGTAGCGGCTGTAGCGTGGGAGGAGGAGCGCGAGAGCGCCGGCACCGATGATGCAGGCGATCCCTCCGAACTTGATCGAGAACGGAACGCTCGTCACGGACGCGAGCAACCCCGCCTCGGCGTTCCCCAGCGAAGGACCCGTGCCCACAACGGCGAGGCTGATCCCCTCCAGGCGACCGCGCATCTCGTCGGGGGCCACGGTCTTGAGGATCGCGTCGCGGTAGAGGCCGCTCACCATGTCCGCGGCGCTGGCGAGCATCAGGAACAGGCAGGCGAGCCACAAGGTCCCGGCGAACCCGAAACCGACGATGGCCGCTCCCCAGCACATGCAGGCGATGATCGTGACCAGCCCCTGTCGCCGGACGTGCTTCGCGCGGCCGCTGAACAGGGCGACGACGAGGGCGCCGAGCGCTTCCGCCGAGTAGAGCAGTCCGACCACCGCCGGCGAGGCGTGAAGGATGTCCAGCACGAATGCCGGGTACAGAGCTACGGGGAGACCGAAGATCATCGCGTTCAGGTCGATCCAGAAGGTGCCTTGGAGGACCTGCTTCCCTCGGAGGAACCGCAGGCCGTCCGCGATCGCGGACCAGCCGATCGAGAGGCGCTCCGCGGTGGGTGGGGATGGACGCATGCGGGCCACGGCGACGATCACCACGAGGTAGCTGATCGCGTCGAGAACGTAGGCGTACCCGACCCCGAGCGTGGCGATGAGCACCCCCGCGAGCAGAGGGCCGGTGAGCGCCGCCGACTGGTAGTAGACGACCTCCAGCGCGAGCGCCGACGTGTACAGATCGGAAGTCAACAGGCGAGCAGGCCACGCGCGGAGGGCCGGAGAGTAGAGGGAGTACGCCGACGCCCACAGGAACGAGAACGCGAACAGGACCCACAGTCGCGGCTCCGGAAGGAACGCGTTCACCGCCAGCACGACCGAGAGCGTCGCGGTGAGCCCGTGGGCGACCATGAGTATCCGGCGTCGCTCGACGGCGTCGGCGATCGCGCCACCCACGACCGGGAGGACGACGAGCGGGACCGCCTCGAAGAGCGCGAGCAAGCCGACCATCGCCGTCGACCTCGTGATCACGTAGACCTGGAAGGGCACCGCCACGAAGGTGATCTGCGTCCCGAACTCCGAGATCGCCTGCCCCGCGAACAGCCGCCGGAAGTCGGCTGAGACCCTGAGCGGTGTGAGGTCCATGCCGTGGCCGCGGAACCGGCCGATCCACCCGGGGTGCCGGGCCTCGGGAGGGACTGGCGGCGGAAGCTCGTCCTCGGGCTCGCCGGGAAGATCGACGCCGTCCTCCGTCACGCCGCCGGACCCTAGCGGATGAGGCGGGACAGACGCCGGTCGGCGAGGATCTTTCCTCCCGTCTGGCAGTCGGGGCAGTACGTGACCTCGTGCGACTCGTAGGAGACGCGGCGGAGGTCGGCACCGCAGCGGGGGCAGGGCTGGCCCCAGCGTCCGTGGACGGTGAAGTGGTCGCCGAGCTTGGTGGGGAGGCCTCCCCTGCGGCGCCGCTCCACCACGAGGGCGTCCGTGAGGATCGCCTTCAGGGCATCGATGAGCCGTTCGCGTTCGCCTTCGTCGAGCTTACCGAGCGCCGCGTAGGGCGAAAGCTTCGCGTGATGCAGCGCGTCGTCCGAGTAGCCGCGTCCGACACCGGCGACCGTTCTCTGGTCCCGGAGGACCGTGTGCACCCGGCGAGCGTCGGGACTCTCCCGGAAGAGGGCCGCCGCCTCCTCCGAGAGCGCCTCGGGCCCCAGCGCGTCCAGGGGTCCCTCGTCTCCTGCCGCGAGCGACCAGACGCCCGCCTTCCGCTCCTTCCCGAACTCCTTGACGAGGAGCGAGGTCCCGTTCGAGAACCGGATCCGAGCGACCGAGCCCCTCGGCTTCGTCGACTTCGGCGGCGCCTCCACATCCAGCCGGCCACCCTGCGACATGTGCACCAGCATCCGATCGCCGCCCTCGAGGTCGAAGAGCAGGAACTTCCCGCGTCGACCGACGCCCTCGAGCGGCCGTCCCACCAGCTCCGCCGGCCGCGGCGTCACGGTCTTGAGCGAGGAGAACTGCAGAAGGTCGAAGCCTTCGAGCGTCGCTCCCCCGACGGCGTCGTCCAGCCGCTCGGCGAGCGCTTGGACCTCCGGCATCTCCGGCATGCGCCTGTGGTCAACTCCGAGGCCGAACCGTCGCGCCATGGGTCGCGGCGCCACTGACGGCGCCACGGATGATCTCGATCGCCTCGTCGATCCGGTCGCGGTGCGTGCGGTGGCTCACGATGCACGCCCGGATGACGTGACGCTCGTCGATCGTGGTGCTGGACAGGTAGACGCGCTTCGGTTCGTTGATCCGGCCCAGGAACGCTCGATTCTCGTCGTCACTGGCTCCCGCCAGCCGGAACGGCACGACGGAGAGCTGCGGCGACCACGGCAGCTCGATCTCGGGCATCTCCGAGAGCGCCGCGTACAGGTGCTCGGCGAGGTCGAGCTTCTCGTCCAGTGCTTCCCGGAAGGCCCTCACGCCGTGGAGTACCAGCGGGAGCCACACGCGGAACCCTCGATGGTCCCTCGACAGCTCCGGCGAGTACTCGTTCCAGTTGGGCAGCTCGGCCTCGGGCGCCCGGTCCTGGAGGTACTCCGCACCCACGTAGTGGGCGTCGCGGAGCGCAGCGCCGTCTCGGACCACGAGCGAACCCGTCCCGTACGGCAGGAACATCCCTTTATGTGGATCGAGGGTGATGGAGTCCGCTCGCTCGATCCCGGAGAAGCGCTCGCGGCCGCGACCCGTGAGGTGGAAGAACCCGCCGTAGGCGGCATCCACGTGCATCCACAGATCCTCCGCCTCGGCGACGTCGGCCACCGAGTCCATCGGGTCGATCGCACCGGTGTTGGTGGTCCCTGCGGCCGGGACGACGAGGAACGGGCGCTGGCCGGCCGCACGATCCTCGACCACCATCGACTTCAGCGCCTCCGCGTCCATCCGGAGTTCGGCGTCCACGGGCACGAGCCGCATCGCTCGGCGCGGCAGCCCCGCGATCGCCGCGGCCTTCGGCACCGAGGCGTGGGCCTGCTCACTCACGTAGTAGGTCCCGTCGGCGAAGTCTTCGCCGAGCTTCACGTGGCGGGCCGTCACGACGGCGGACAGGTTGGCGATCGAGCCGCCGGTCGTCAGGATCCCTCGGGCTTCCTCGGGGAACCCGAACAGGTCGCAGAGCCACCGGATGACGTTCTGCTCGATCTGCGCCAGTCCGGGCGCGACCTCCCAGAGGTTGGGAAATCGGTTGACGGACATCGTGAGGAACTGGCCGAGAGCCGAGGAGTAGAGGCCGCCGCCCGGAACGTACGGCAGGTAGCCCGGGCCGCAGGTCTCGTAGGCGCGCGCGGCCGCGTCCCGGAACTGCGCGAAGACGTCCTCGAACGACCCCCCCTCCTCGGGTGGTACCGCCTTCAGCTTCAGCGCAGCCTCCAGGCCCCCGTCGACGTTCTGGGCGGGCGCCTCGGACAAGCCGTGGATGAACCCGATCACGTAGTCGACCGCGGCTTCGCCCATAGCCCTCATCTCCTCGGGCGAGGGGTCGAGGGCGTACCCGGTCACGCCCGGCTCCGCAGGGTGATCTCGATCGCGTCCAGGAGCCGCTTGGACGAATCCGCCACCTCGTCCACCGCGCTGCTGAACGCCTCCTCGTGGCGTGCCGAAGGGGCCTGGAAGCCGCTGACCTTTCGGATGAACTGCAGGGCCGCCTCCCGGATCTCCTCGTCGGTGGCGTGACCCTGCCCATGTGGTTCGCGCAGTCGCTTGATGTTCCGGCACATGCGCCGAGGGTACCGCGCGGCGCCGACTCAGCCCCTCTTGGCGGCGAGCGCGCTGATCGCCTCCATGACGCATCGGAGGGCGAGCATCGAGGTCACCTCCGCGTGGTCGTACGGCGGCGCCACCTCGACGATGTCCATCCCCACGAGGTCGACCTCACCGACGATGCGGCGGATCGCCCGGAGCAGCTCCCTCGCGAGCATCCCGCCGGATTCCGGAGTGCCCGTCCCCGGCGCCATCCCTGGGTCGACGACGTCGATGTCGATCGAGAGGTAGATCCGGTCCGGGCCGTCGAGCGCTTCGGCGATCGCGGCGTCGACCACGGCGTCGACGCCGCGTTCCTCCAGCTCCACCTGCGTGTGCCACCGGAACCCTTGCTCCCGCATCCAGGCGAAGGTCTCCTTGTCCGGCCAGTACCCCCGGAGTCCGACCTGGACGAAGTTCGAGCCCGCGACCCAGCCTTCCTCGATCAGGCGCCGCATCGGCTGACCGTGACCGATCAGCGAGCCCCACTGATCCGCTCCGGCATCCGCATGCGCGTCGAAGTGCACGATGCCGATCGAGCGAGGATCACTTACCCGGGCCACGGCTGCCGCCGACGGGAAGGTGATCGAATGGTCGCCACCGAGGACGATCGGGATCGCGCCGCCGCGGGCGACGCGCCGGACCTTCTCGTGGATCACCCGGAGGCTGCGTTCGGGCCGGCCGGGCACGACCGGCGCGTCGCCCGCATCGACGACGGTGATCGCCGCGAACGGCTCGACCTCCAACTGGATCGACCAGGCGTCTTGGTTCCCCCAGTGATACGGAGCGTTCCGGATCGCCTTGGGACCCATCCTCGCGCCGGGCCGCGCCGAGACGCTCTCGTCGTACGGCGCGCCCACGATCGCGACATCGGCGCCCGCCGCGCGCACGGCCTCTTCGTCGAGCGCCCACGGGAACTTGTGGAACGAGCCCCGGAAGTCCGCGTAGTAGGGCAGGTCGGTCCAGTCGTACTCGTCGAACTCCTCGGCCTCCGACGCGAAGAGCGTGCTCTGCGGGATCCGGAAGGGGTCGGCGTCGGACATCGCGCGCAGTCTGCCACCGCCGACCCCCCGGCGCTAGCGGCGACCGGTATCCTTGCGGATCTGGCGCGCGGCGTTCGCCCCGGGGCCGCCCGTGATCCCTCCACCCGGATGAGCCCCGGAACCGGCCAGGTAGAGCCCGTTGAGGACGAACCGGTAGCGGGCCTCGCCGTTCAGCGGCCGCCATGCGAAGAACTGATCGAGGCCGGGCTCGGCGTGTTGGACGTGTCCGCCCGTGAGCCCGTAGCCGGTCTCGAGGTCCTCTGGCGTGATGACCTGGCGAGCTTCGACCAACTCCCCCAGGCCCGGTGCGAACCGCTCCAGGGTCTTCACGGTCACGTCGCCCAGGCGTTCTCGCTCGCCCGGCCAGTCACCCTCGCGGAGCTCTCGGGGTGCGGACTGGACGAGCACGCTCATCACGTGTCGACCCTCGGGCGCGAGCGAGGGATCCATGAGCGATGGGATCGTCGCCTCGATCCAGGGCTCCTCGGCGAGATGACCATACTTCCTCGCGTCCGACGCCTTCTCGACGTAGTCGATCGAGGGACCGATAACGATCCGCCCTCGCAGCCGCTCGGGATCGTCGTGAAAGGCTGGGAGTCCCGAGAGCGCCAGGTTGACCTTCGCCGTGGCTCCAGGCTGACGGATGTTGCCGGCGCGCCAGATCATCGTCGGCCCGAGCTCCACCGGGTCACAGAGTGCGAGGGTCCTCTTCGGGTCCGCCGCGGAGACCACGAGACCGGCGTCGATCTCGGTGTCATCCGCGAGGGTCACGCCGAGCACCCGCCCGTCCCGAGACCGGATCCCCGTCACCTCGGTGCCCGTCCGGATCTCGGCGCCGGCCGAGCGCGCCGACGACGCGAGCGCGGCCGCGAGCGCCTGCGTCCCGCCGCGTGCGAACACGGCGGTGCCCGCGGCTCCCCCGTCGTTGCCGGCCGAGTCGTTCAGGAACGTGGCCGCCGTGCCCGCCGACCACGGTCCACAGGCCGTGAAGAGCACCCCGCGGGTCGAGAGCGGCCCGCGGATCGCTTCGTCCTCGAACACCTCTTGGACGAGGTCGGCCACGGCCATCGGGATCGCGCGGATCGCCTCGCGGCCGATCTTCGCACCGAGCCCCCTGAACGCCCAGCCGACCTTGAGACCCGAGATCGCGTCGCCGATAGTCGGCGCGCTGATGTCCGGCGGCGTCGCCACGTTCACGTAGGCGAGGAACGACGCCACCGCGCGGACCTTCCGATCGAAGGAGACGAACGCGTCCGCGTCCCTCCCGCTCCGTTCGCGCAGCTCCCCGGCCGTCCGGGTGACGTCGCTCCAGAAGGTGACCGAGGACCCATCGGGCTGTGGCGCGAAGAGCCGGACTGCGGGCGTGAGCAGCTCGAGCCCGTGCCTCGCGAGCTCGAGCTCCTCTACGACCGATCGGCGGAGGCGGCCGACGCTGTGCGCGACCCCTGGCGCGATGAACCCCGGCGCGATCTCCGCGCCACGGAGGATCCCACCTACTTCGTCGGCTCGCTCGAGGACGATGACCCGGCGGCCGTCCTTCGCCAGGTAGGCGGCTGCGACGAGGCCGTTGTGACCGGCGCCGATCACGACGACGTCGGTGCCTGGCGCCATCTAGGCCGCCCTTCGGGAGCGCTTCCGGCCCTTCAGCACCTCGAGTGCCGCGATCCGGCCAGGGGCGCCCATGATGCCGCCACCCGGATGCGTCGCCGACCCGCACATCCACAGGTCGCGGACCGGCGTGCGGTAGCGGGCCCAGCCGGGGACGGGCCGGTTGAAGAACAGCTGCTCGAGCGAGAGCTCGCCCTGGAAGATGTTGCCTTCGGTTAGGCCCGTGATGTCCTCGATGTCCTTCGGGGTGATGAACTGCGATCCGACGATGTGGCGGCGGATCGTCGGCATCCGCTCCGCGATCGTGTCGATCACGTTCTGTCCGAACGCTTCGCGAGCCGCGTCGTCCCAGATGTCGTTCCCCGCGAGCCGGTAGGGCGCGTACTGCACGAAGCAGCTCATCACGTGTCCTCCAGGCGGTGCCATCGTGGGATCCACGAGCGTCGGGATGATCATGTCGATGTAGGGACGCCGCGAGGGCCGGCCGTACTTCGCGTCGTCGTAGGCACGCTCCATGTAATCGAGCGACGGGGAGAACGAGATCGCACCCCGGAGCCACTCCCCCGTGCCGGGCTTGCACACGAGCTCGGGGAGACCGTCGAGCGCGAGGTTCACCTTCCCGCTGGAGCCGCGGTACTTGTAGCGGAGGACCTCTTCCCGGAAAGCCGGATCCAGGACACCGTCCTCGAGCAGCTTGATGAACGTCCAGCGAGAGTCAAGCGACGAAAGCACGATCCCCGCCTCGATCTGCTCACCCGTCTCGAGGGTCACGCCGGTGGCGCGATCCCCACGGACGTCGATCCGGGCCACCGGCGCCTCCAGCCGGATCTCGGCTCCGTTCGCGAGCGCGGCGTTCCCGATCGCCTGGGAGATGCTCCCGGTGCCTCCCCGCGGCACCCCCCATGCGCGGAACGCGCCGTCGATCTCTCCCATGTAGTGGTGGAGTAGGACGTAGGCCGTGCCGGGCGAGCGCGGCCCCTGGAAGGTTCCGATGATCCCGGAGGCGCTCATCGTGGCCTTCAGCGGCTCCGTCTCGAACCACTGTGCTAAGAAGTCGGCAGCGGACATGGTCATCAGCTGGATGAACGTCGTCTGCAGGCGCCTCGGCAGGTCCTTGAACGTCGTGGCGAGGGGGGTGAGCGGCAGCCAGTCCCTGACCGACACCTTGCCGGGATCCGGCGGCACGATCGACAGTATCGGCTTGATGAACCGAGCCATCTCGGCCATCAGCGGCCCGTACTCCTCGTAGGCCTCGGCGTCGTTCAGCGACCAGCGCCGGAGCTCGCGGACCGTGCGTCCGTGGTCGTTCACCCGCCAGAGGTAGTCGTCGTCGAGCGGCGTGATCGTCCCGTCCAGGGGCAGGATCTCGAGGCCGTGCTTCGGGAGCTCGAGCTCGCGGATGATCTCCGGACGGAGCAGCGAGACGACGTAGGAGAAGACGCTGAAGCGGTAGCCGGGCACGATCTCTTCGGAGACCGCGGCGCCACCCAACAGGTGCCGGCGCTCGAGGACGACGACTTTCTTGCCGGCCTTCGCCAGGTACGCCGCCGTCACGAGGCCGTTGTGGCCTCCGCCGATCACGACCGCGTCGTAGCGTTGCGGCATCGCTCTTCTCCCTCTTTGCGCTGGTCTTTGGGCCGGTCTCGTCGAGAAGGCTATCTGAACGCCCGGTGGCGCACGGTCGCCGATGCTAGTCCTGGGGTATTCAGCGCACCAACGGGCGTTCGACCGATAGTCGAAACCTCCGCGCAGTCCGGCTGGGCGCGGGCGATACCCTTGCAGCCGATGAGTGTGGGGACCGCGTTCTTCGAGCGCCAGGGGATACTGAACACGAAGCTCTCCTGGGGCGAGTGGTCCGGCTATCACGCTGCGGCCGTCTTCGCCGACTCCGTCCATGTCGAGTACAACGCGATACGCGAGGCCGCGGCCGTGATCGACGTGACGCCGCTCTACAAGTACGAGGTGGAGGGCGCCGACGCCGCAGCGCTCCTGGACCGCGTCGTGACTCGGGACATCTCGCAGGTCGCGATCGACCAGGTGATCTACACGCCGTGGTGCGACGAAGAGGGCAAGGTGATCGACGACGGGACGGTGACGCGTCTGGACGAGCAACGTTTCCGCGTGACCGCCGCCGATCCGTCGTACCGCTGGTTCTCCCTGAACGCGACCGGGCTGGATGTGCGGATCGACGACATCTCGGAAAGGACGGCGGCCCTGGCCTTACAGGGGCGCCTGTCCAGGCACGTGCTGGAGCGGGCGACCGGTGAGGACTGGTTCGATCTCCGGTACTTCCGGCGCCGCCCCACGAAGATCGCGGGCGTCGACGTCGACGTGACGCGGACCGGCTACACCGGGGACCTCGGCTACGAGCTGTGGATCCCGTGGGAGGAAGCCCTCGCCGTGTGGGACCGTCTCTTCGACGTCGGCGCCGACTACGGCATCCGGCCGACGGGGATCCAGGCCTTGGACATCTGCCGTCTCGAGGCGAGCTTGATCCTGATCGAGGCAGAGTACACGAGCGCCCGGCACGCGTTCGCCCCGGAGCTGAAGTACTCGCCGTTCGAGATCGGTCTGGGTCGTCTCGTGAAGTTCGACAAGGAGGCGCAGTTCACGGGCAAGCGGGCGCTGCTCTCCGAGCGCGGGGCCGGCGGACCCGAGCGCCGGCTGGTGGGCCTGGAGCTCGATTGGTCCGCGATCGAAGCGATGTACACCCGCCACGGACTGGCTCCCCAGATCTCGCCGCAGGTGCAGCGCGCCCCGGTCCCGGTCTACCGGGAGGGCGTGCAGGTCGGGCGGGCGACATCCGTGGGATGGGGACCGACGATCAAGAAGATGGTCGGCTTCGGCTCGGTGGAAAAGACGCTCACGAAGCTCGGCACGAGGCTCTCGGTCGAATGGACCGTGGAGGGCGAGCGCGGGAAGGTCGGCGCCACCGTCGTCCCGATGCCCTTCCTCGACCTCGATCGGAAACGCTCCTAGGTCCGCTCGCCCGTCGTGCGAGAAACTGGGTCTCGTGATGTCCCCTCGAACCACGATCGTGGTGGCTCTGACGCTGCTCCCAGCGCTGGTGGGGCTCGCGGTGGGAGTGGGCGGCAGCGCCCTTCTCGGCGCCATCACGGGCCTCGTGTGCCTGGCGATCGCCCTGGTGGCCACCTGGTCGGTACATCGGATGTCGGCCCCCACGGACC
>JALZDC010000154.1 GCA_030862755.1 Actinomycetota bacterium | reverse complement strand
GCTCCGAACCCTGAACATCGGGTTCGGCGCGTCGCTGGCGCGCGCCGAAGCCGAGACGGTGCTCGCCGAGCCCGGGGGCTTCTCCGAGATGCTCGGGGTCTTCTTCGCCGATGAGGATCAGCATTTCGACCACCGGTCGATCCAGGATCACGTGGCGCCGAACTGCACCAGCGACCTCCTCTACAAGGGCGCGCTTCGGGACCACTCCCGCGCCGTCTACAGCGGCTGGGTCCACGTCCGCCCAGACGCCCAGAAGACGAACGCGATGCAGACATCCCGCAACATCGTGCTGTCCGAGCACGCCAAGGCGGACGCGATCCCGAACCTGGAGATCGAGGCGAACGATGTCCGCT
This sequence comes from Actinomycetota bacterium, assembly GCA_030862755.1. GTDB lineage: Bacteria > Actinomycetota > UBA4738 > UBA4738 > HRBIN12 > JAJNBA01. The sequence continues at coordinate 3,072 of JALZDC010000154.1, read as the reverse complement.
GCGGCCATGCGGCGAGCGTCGGTCCGGTCGACGAGGACGCGATCTTCTACCTGACCAGCCGAGGGATCCCTCGCGAGGAGGCCGAGCGGCTCATCGTCTCCGGATTCTTCCAGGAAGTGCTCGACCGCGTGAAGATCGACGAGGTGCGCGAGGGAGCCGAGCGGGCCATCCAGGACGAGCTCGACCGGAGCACGCTGAAGGGATCGGCATGATGGCCAAGGTCAAGGTATGCGACGCGGCCGACGTGCCGGCGCCCGGCGAGGCGAAGCGCTTCCCTGTCGACGGCCGCCTGGTCGCGGTGGTGAACCTCGGCGACGAGGGCCTGCGCGCGATCGACGCGATCTGCAGCCACGCGAAGTACTTCCTCGACGAGGGCGAGATCGATCTGGACTTCGAGACCGTCGAATGCCCGAAGCACGGTTCGACCTTCGACTTGAACAGCGGGAAGCCGAGGAGCCTCCCGGCCACGGAACCGGTGGACGTGTTCCCGATCACGACCGAGGACGACGACATCTACATCGAGGTGTGAAGACCATGAGCGAGGAGAACGGCCGCGCGACGCTCGAGATCCGAGATCTCCGAGCGGAGGTCGAAGGCAAGGAGATCTTGAAGGGGATCGACCTCACCGTGACGCAAGGGGAGACCCACGCGCTGATGGGTCCCAACGGCTCCGGCAAGTCGACCTTGTCCAATATCATCATGGGCCGGCCCGGCTACCTGATGACCGGCGGCGACGTGATCTTCAAGGGCGAGAAGATCTCCGGCCTCACCACCGACCAGCGGGCCAAGCGGGGCCTCTTCCTCGCCCTGCAATATCCGACCGAGGTCCCGGGCGTGAGCGTCGTGAACTTCCTGCGGACGGCGTACCAGGCCGTCAAGGGCGAGCAGATCAGCGCCCTCGCGTTCCGCAAGCACATGAAGGAGCAGATGGACCGCCTCGGCATCGAGGACGCGATGGTGCAGCGCTACGTGAACCAGGGATTCTCGGGCGGTGAGAAGAAGCGGAACGAGATCCTCCAGCTCGCGGTCCTGCAGCCCGAGATCGCGATCCTGGACGAGACCGACTCGGGCCTCGACATCGACTCGCTGAAGCTGGTCGCCGGCGGAGTGGGGGAGCTGGTTGGCCCCGAGCTGGGCGTCCTTCTGATCACCCACTACCAGCGGATCCTCAACTACATCAAGGCGGACCGGGTCCACGTCATGATGCAGGGTCGTATCGTGAGGTCCGGCGGACCCGAGCTCGCCCACGAGCTCGAGGAGAAAGGCTACGAGGGCATCCGCGAGGAGCTCGGGTTAGAGGAGGCTCCGCACGCGACCGAGTCGGTCGGAGCCCGAGAGTAACGAAAGAGGATAGGCGAGAGGCGGAACGAGATGGCGGTGACCGAAGGGCGCGTGGGAACGATCGACGTCGACAGAGTGCGCGCGGACTTCCCGATCCTGGAACGGAAACCGCACGGCAGGCAGATCGTCTACCTCGACAGCGCGAACACGAGCCAGAAGCCGCGCCAGGTCATCGACACCGTGTCCGAGTACTACGCCAACCACAATGCGAACCTCTACCGGGCAGTGTACGAGCTGGCCGAGGAGGCCACCGCGATGTTCGAAACGGCACGTATGAAGCTCGCTGGCTTCATCGGCGCCCCGGATCCAACGACCGTGGTGTTCAACCGTGGAACCACCGAGTCGATAAACCTCGTGGCGCACGGCTGGGGACGCCGTTTCCTGAAGCAGGGCGACGAGGTACTGCTAACTGACATGGAGCACCACTCCAACATCGTGCCCTGGCAGCTCGCCGCGAACGCCACGGGCGCCATGCTTCGCTACATGCCGCTCACGGAGGATGGATCACTCGACCTGACGGACCTCGAGAGCCTCCTCACCGAGCGCACGAAGGTCTTCGCGATCACGGGGCAATCGAACGTCTTGGGAACACTGCCGCCCCTGAGGGAGCTCGCCTCGGCAGCGCATGCGGTGGGCGCCATCGTGGTCGTGGACGGGGCGCAGCTCGTGCCGCACAACCCCGTCGACGTGATCGATCTAGGGATCGACTTCCTCACGATCTCGGGCCACAAGATGCTGGGTCCGACGGCCTCGGGCGGACTCTACGGCAAGCGCGAGCTCCTGGACGCCATGGATCCGTTCTTCGGCGGCGGCGAGATGATCATGGAGGTGTTCCCCGAACACTCGACCTACAAGGAGCCACCGCACAAGTTCGAGGCGGGCACGATGAACATCGCCCAGGAGATCGGGCTCGCCGCCGCGATCGAGTACCTCGGATCGCTCGGCATGGACGCTGTGCGCGAGCACGAGAAGCAGCTCACCGCGTACGCGATCGGGCGCTTGGAGGATGCTGGGGCCGTCGTACACGGCCCAAAGGACGTGCAGGTTCGTGGCGGCGCCGTCTCCTTCTGGTTCAAGGACATCCACCCCCACGACCTGGCGCAGGTGCTGGATCAGGAGGGTGTGTGCGTACGCGCGAGCCATCACTGCGCCCAGATCTTGATGCGTCGGCTGGGTGTGCCGGCCACGACTCGCGCGTCGTTCTACGTCTACAACACGATGGAAGAAGTAGATGCCCTGGTGGATGCCCTGGCGAGGGCCGAGTCGGTTTTCGCCTAGGCTTGGTGACGGCAGGGGGCCTGCAGGAGGCGACGTGGCGCTCGACGACATCTACAAAGAAACGATCCTCGACCATTACAAGAACCCACGGAACAAGCGCGAGCTCGCGGGAGCGCTCGTGACGTGCACGAAGAACAACCCGCTGTGCGGCGACGAGATCACGGTCTCGGCCAACCTCGAGGACGGGAAGCTCCTGGAGGTCACCTTCCAGGGAGCGGGCTGCTCGATCAGCCAGTCCAGCGCATCGATGATGACCGAGTCGGTCGGGGGCAAGCAGGTCGAGGACGTCATGGCCCTGGCGACCGACGTGCGGGGGATGCTGGCCGGCGAGGTCGACCCCGACGAGGACGCCTTCGGCGACCTCGTCGCGCTGAAGGGGGTCGTGAAGTACCCCATCCGCATCAAGTGCGCCGTGCTCGCGTGGGACGTGCTACAGGAGGCGGTGTCGGGCGG
>JALZDC010000405.1 GCA_030862755.1 Actinomycetota bacterium | reverse complement strand
GGGACGAGGCGGCCGGCCGCCTCCTCGCCGAGCTCCGCCGCGAGGTGCACCCGAAGGAGCTCGAGGTCCCAGTTCCCTGACAGACCCCAGGAGAACATCGCCCAGCAGGCAGCCCAGGAGGCGTCGTCGTCGGGGAGCTCGGGCGACGCGTCGAGCAAGAGGTACTCGACCGGAGGGGCGGGCATCGCGGCGATCCACGCACGGATCCCCTCCCGGAAGCGAGCGATCATGGCCCGTGACCGATCGTCCCATCCGGCGGCGATCGCGGCGCCTGCGCGGTTGATGCCGATCGTACGCGTGAAGCGATCTTCGTCGAGGGTGAGCGCGCCGAAGAGCTCGGACAGGCGGCCGTTCGCCTGCTTCAATGCGAGATCGATCTGGAACAAGCGCTCACCGGCGGTCACGAGGCCCTGGGCGAACCAGAGGTCGTCGAGTGAGCCGGCGGAGACGTACGCCACGCCGTACCGGTCGCGAAGCACCTCCACGGACCCGCGCAGGCCCGGAGCGGTGATCTCACCGTGGAGCGGGAACGCCGCAGCGGCGGCTGCTCCGCGCAGCCCGTCGAGGAAGTCGGTCATGCGGTGGGCAGCCTATCGACCGGGAACGAACCGGCGAGGAGACGCGCCACGCGTGTCTTCACCTCGGAGCTCTCTCGCGGCACGTGTCAAGAGGCTACCGACGAAGACGCGAACGATGTCGGTAAGTCCTTGCCAGGTAGTGCCACCGGGAGCCGGGCGAGATCCTCTCGAGGGATCGCCACGCCGGGCGGCGGGCCCGATCAGCTCACCCGCACGTTGCCGAGCCAGCTCTCGTACAGGCGCGCGTAGGTTCCGCCCGCGGCCACCAGCTCGGGATGGGTTCCCGTCTCCACGAGCCGACCCGCATCGAACACGAACACGCGGTCCGCCCCCTGCGCGGTCGACAGCCGATGCGCCACGGTGATCGTCGTGCGGCCTTCGGACACGCGGCGCAGCGCCTCCGAGGTCCGCCGCTCGGTCGCGGGATCGACGGCCGACGTCGCCTCGTCCAGGATCAGCAACCCGGGGTCGGCGATGTGTGCGCGCGCCAGCGCCACCAGTTGTCGTTCCCCGACCGACAACGCCTCTCCTCGTTCGCCCACATGAGTGTCCAGCCCTCTCGGGAGCGCCGCCACCCAATCGCCGAGACCCAGCTCCTCGAACGCGGCCTCGATGTCGCGGTCGGTCGCTTCGCTCCTGCCGGCGCGGACGTTCTCTCGCACCGTCGTGCCGAACAGGAACCCGTCCTGTGGGACCATCCGCAGCGAACGCTGGCGAGACGGCGCCGAGATCTCACGCAGATCCACCCCACCGATCTCGATCCGGCCGGCCGCGGGATCCGCGAGCCGCGAGACCAGCTTCACGAACGTGGTCTTGCCGCAGCCGGTCTCACCGACGATCGCGACGTGCTCGCCGGCCGGGACGCCCAGCGTGATCCCGTGCAGGACCGGGCCGCCCTCGCGGTACGCGTACTCCACGCCCCTCGCCGCGACCGAGAGCGCTCCCGCCGGGAGCTCCACCCCCGGTGTCGGTTCCACGATCTCCACGGGAAGATCGAGAACCGCGAGAACCTTACGCCATCCCGCGATCGCCGTCTGGGTCTCGCTGTAGATCTCCGGCAGGTCGGTGAACACGTGCAGGAACGTGTCGGCCAAGAACAGGAACGCCGTGACGCGGCCGAACGTCAGCCCCCAGCCGGATCCGAAGCTCGCGCCCAGCACGACGACGGTGGAGACGGCCAGCGCGTAGAAGACCGTGGAGAGCGGGAAGAGGGTGGCGGATCGGAAATGAGCCACCACCTCGGCGCGGTATCGTCGGTCGATCGCGCCGCGCACCCGGCCGTACGTGCGGTCGTCGAGCCCGTAGGCCCGCACGACCGCGGCCCCCATCACGGACTCGGACACCTCCGAGAGCATCTCGCCCACGCGCGTGCGCGCCGTGTCGAACGCCGCGGAGAGCCGGCTCTGGAGCGACCACACGATGAGGATCAGCGGCACCACCAACGCTACGATGGCGAGTGTCAGCTGCCAGGAGAACACGAGCATCAGCGCGAGCGACGCGACGACCTGCACGCCCGCCCAGATCCACGCGATGCCGCCCCACTCCATGAACTGCTGCATCGCGTCGACGTCGGCCGTCACCCGAGCGACGAACACCCCACGCTTCTCGTCGGTCTGCTCGGCGATCGACAGACGGTGGATGTGCGCGAACGTCCGGATCCGCAGACCCATCATCGCCCCCTCCGCGGCGTGAACGAGGCGGCGGCCCGCGGACCGTGCCGCGGCGAAGGTCAGCAGCACGAGGGCGAATGCCGCGGCGCACACGCTTCCGACGAACACGGGGCGGAATCCCCCGTCGAAGCCGTGGTCGAAGACGAGCTGGATCAGCACGGGCGTGGTGAGATGCGCGACCACGACGCCGAGCGAGATGATGACCGTGAATCCGAGCCCTGCCCGCAGCTCCGGACTCTCCCGGATCCCTCTTCGCAGCACGGCGAATGAGCTGCTGAGCTCATCGGGGACCTCGAGCTCGTCGTCGCGGACCACGTCCACCGCCACGGTCATCGTTCGCCCCGTTCGTAGGCACGGATGATGGCGGCGTAGCCGGGAGCCGTCGCCATCAGCTCGTCGTGGGAGCCCGTGGCCGCCACCCTGCCCCGCTCGAGGAAGATGACGCGGTCCGCCAGGCGGATCGTCGACAACCGGTAGGCGATCACTACCAGCGTGGTGTGCAGTTCCTCGCGGAGGGCCGCGAGGATCTGCGCCTCCACCGCCGGGTCCACCGACGACGTCGCGTCATCGAGGATCAACACGCGGGGCTCGCGCACGATGGCCCGCGCCAGCGCCACGCGCTGGCGCTCACCTCCCGACAACGTGTACCCGCGCTCGCCCACCACCGTGTCGAAGCC
>JALZDC010000134.1 GCA_030862755.1 Actinomycetota bacterium | reverse complement strand
CCTCGGAGGTCGGTCCCCGTCGGCCCGTCTCCACGCCCGCGTTTGGACGGTCGGACGACCGGGAACGGTGGGAGACATGATGGAGATGCGCGGCGATACGGCTCTGCGTCGTGGAACACACCAGGCGCCGGAAGATCACGATCTTCTCGACGAGTCCGCGCGATCGACGCATCGCGGGTGGTCGTTCGTGGCGATCGTCGCGCTGGACGCATTGGCGATCCTGGCGTTCCTCTGGGTCGCGATCCCGAAGCTCACCTAGGACTGGGGAAAGGAGTTCACCGATGGCAGGCACGCTCGCGCTCACGGGTGGAGCCGCCACCTTGCTCTGGATCCTCGCGGTCGTGCTGGTGGTCATGGGCATCGTCAGCATCGTGCGCGGCGGGGTTCTGACGGGCATCGTGCTGGTGATCGTCGGACTGCTCATCGGCCCTGGAGGCGTCAGCCTCTTCTGAAAGGCTTCGGGTCCACCCGCTCTCCCGGACGGGAGGAGGCCGCTTTCAATGACCGATCGGAAGAGACTTCGCGAGGGCTTCGAACCACGCCTGAAGGGGCGGCTGTCCGCCGGTCTCATCGTGGGAGCCCTGATCGGGGCAACCCTCGGGTTGATCATCGGCCTCGTCGCGTTCGAAGGACGCGCGGGCGCCCTCGCGGCCTCCGTGCTCGGCGGCATCATCGCGGGACTCCTCTACGGCACCCTCGTCGGCTCGTTCGCAGGGCTGGAGTCTCCTGATCCAGGAGCTGAGCCCTCGGAGACGGCAAACCCGCTCTCCGAGCCGGCGATCGAGGAGGAGGACGAACCCGACCTCTCCGCCGATCCCAGGCCAGGGAGAGACACGCCCTAGGGTCCGTGATCGGCACGGCTCCCTCCGCGGTCGGAGCGCGTCAGCGCGTGTCCTCTATCTTCCTGAACAGCGGCACGGCGAACCAGGAGAAGCCGATGACGGCAAGCACCACGACCGCGACGGGGATGGCGGCTCCTATCCCGTACAGGACGCTCGTGATGAGGAAGACCACACTCGCCATCGCGAACGTGAGAAGCACGAGGCCGGCGATCGCGAAGACGTTGGAGATCCGCAGCATCTGTTCCTTGTCCCCCTGGCGGAATCGGATGCGGTGGTAGGCCGCCGGCATCGTGAGCGCACCGGTTGCCGCCACGGTGAGCAGGACCGTGGCGAAGTAGACGATCCGGTCGGTCGGGGTGGATCTGGCGAAACCCTGTGAGAAGGGGACGGTGAGCAGGAACGCCAAGAGGACCTGGACACCGGGCAGGATCACGCGGAGGCCGTTGAGCAGCTCGATCAGCTCGCGGTCGACCCGCTCTTTCGGCGATTCATCCGGTTGCGGCCCAGCCGTCGATCGCGCGCCGGCGTGCTTCTCGGTCTGCTCGTCGGTCATGGCTCCTCGCTTACCCAGCAACGAACCGCGGGAATCGAGTTTGGGACGGAAGGACCCGGGGAACTGACCCGATGTCAGCCCGCAGGAGCACCAGGAGGCCCAGGTCCGTGATGCTCGTCCGGCACGCGATGGCCGAGCGACCGGTGACGGCTTCGCCCGACATGAACGCCGGGGATGCAGCGGGCCTCATGTCGGGCAACGACATCGGCGTCCTCCCGATCACAGAGCAGGATCGGTTGGTCGGATTGATCACCGATCGCGACCTGGTGCTGCGCGTCATCGCGGAGCGGAAGGACCCCCGATCGGTCCGCCTCGGGGACATCGCCACCACTCGAGGCATCCGAACCGCCTCGCCCGACATGCAGCTCGGCGACGCGCGCGCGCTGATGGCCGAGCACCGCGTCCGGCGCCTGCCCGTTGTGAAGGACGGCCGTCTGGTGGGCATGCTCTCCTTGGGCGACGTCGCGCTCGGATCCGCCTCGATGCGCGGCGTGGGCGAAGCCCTGGCGGCGATCTCGGCATCCGACGCGACCGAGGGTGTGAATCCCGGACCGGACGTCGGCACTCCGGAGCGCGTGAAGACACGACGAGAGGTCTCCTAGGGACGCTGGGCGCGGATCGCCTGACGGGAGCCGTCGCAGCCCGTTCCGGCTGCCGGCTCAGACCCGGCCGGCGTGCCGAAGCTTCTCAAGGGACTGCGAGACGAGTCGGGAAACGTGCATCTGCGAGATCCCGAGCTCTTCGGCGATCTCGGTCTGAGTCCTCCCTTCGAAGAACCGGAGGTACAGGATCGTCCGCTCCCGCTCGGGGAGGTCACGGAGGGCAGGCGCGAGGCTCAGCCACTCCTCCGAGACCTCGAAGCTCTTGTCCTCGATCCCGATCGACTCCGCCGCGGTCGATGTTGCGTCCGCGGTGGGCGCATCGAGCGAATCCGTCGTGTAGGCCTGCAAGGCATCGAGCGCCTGGAGGACGTCGTCTTCTCCGATGTCGGCCGACGATGCGATCTCGGCAACCGTCGGGGCTCTGCCGAGGTCCTGCCACATCGTCGAGACTGTACGGTTCACGAGGATCGCGGTTTCTTGGACGTTCCGAGGTACCCGGAGCGCCCACCCTCGATCGCGGAAATGGCGCTTCAGCTCGCCGACGATGGTGGCGGCGGCGTAGGTCGAGAACGGGACGCCCCGCTCCGGATCGAACCGGTCGATCGCGTTCAGCAGCCCGAGCGACGCGGTCTGCGTGAGGTCGTCGACGGGCTCACCCCTCCCCGAGAAGCGCCGAGCGAAGTATTCGGCGAGCGGAAGGAACTCCCGGGCGAGCTCCTCCCTCGCGTCCGGATCGGGCAGCCGCTGGAAGAGTTCCGCGATCTCCTGATCCGGCCGGGACGGCTTCCTACCTTCGCTCACCGACCCGCACGCCCGAGACGTTTGGTGAAACGGATCGACGGACCCTCGCCGTCGCCGCGATCCGCTCGGATCTCGTCGGTGAGCCCCTTGACCACGAGCCAGGGCCAGGAAGCCACCGCGCGATCTGACGGCCACTCGTCCGCCTGGCCATCCGAACTGAGCGTGACATCCAGAGCGTCCCCATCGCGACCGATCGTCATGCGGAGAGAGGTCGCATCTGCCTCTTCCAGGAGAAGGGAGGCCGCTTCCGTGACCGCGAGTCGGACCTCCTCGATCTGGTCGATCGGCATGTCCAGTCGAGCGGCAACGCCCGCGGCAACGTTCCGAAGGACCTGGACGAATCCGGCCGTCGCGGGAACCTCAGCGGAGACGTTGGTGGCAAGCTCGGTCACGGAGGCGACCTATACTACGGGGCCCCACTGGGGTACATGACTGTAGGAGGATGCCACCTTGGATCTGACCCTCGACAGGCGCACGCATGGGGACTGGGCCGTGGTCGACGTCGGCGGAGAGCTCGATCTCTATACGGCACCGAGCCTCCGGGAGTCCGTCCTCGAGGCAGCGAGCGACACCGACCCTCCCAAGGTGATCGTGGACTTCCGCGGGCTCGGGTTCATCGACTCATCGGGATTGGGGACCATCGTGGCATGCCTCAAGCACCTCCGAGAGCGCGGCGGGGACCTCGCACTCGCCGCTCCCCATGGCTCGGGGCTCCGCCGGCTCCTGGATCTCACCGGCCTGGATCGGGTGCTCACGGTCTACCCGAGTACCGACGAGATCCCGGAGAGCTGATCGGGAGCCCGCGTGCCGAGCTCACGTCTCCGACTCGCGAGAGATCCCGCCCTCGGGCTCATCGTCCGGATCTTCATCGGCTCCGTCGCCGAGCGCTCGAACATCCTCGAAGCCGTCCGGGACGACCTCCGGCTGGCCGCCTCGGAGCTTTTCGCGGAAGCCGTGGAGGCCGGTCAGGCAGACACCGTGACCTTCGAGGTCTCCTCCGGTGCGACCGGCCTCGAACTTCGGGCGGAGGGGGTCTATGCGCCCGACGTCGCGGGCTCGGTCGCTCCTGAGGGCTGGACCGGACGTTTCGAGCTGATCCGCGCATTGTTCCCGGACGCGGAGGTCGGCGAGACGGTTCGGATCCACATCCCCGTGCTCGCTTGAGGGATATGTGGGGAAGCACCGCACATGGAGGTGATTGGACCTCGCGCGCGCTGGGTAAGCCCTCCCAGACGAGGCCGGAAGGAGGCCGGAAGATGCGTGCGATCCATCATGACGCGGATACCGCTACGGAGACCAGAGCGGTGAGCGAGGCGCCCTCGCCTTGGCTCGCGGTACGCGTGATCCTTTCCGTAGGGGCGGCCGTGCTCCTGCTGGTCGGCAGTTTCCTCGAATGGGCGCAGGACACCGAAGGATCTGCGCTCGCTGTGCAGAGCTACTGGGAGACCGACGCCGGCACGGCGGGGTTCTTCTCCTCCGCCGGCGTGGTGACCGCGATCTGCGGCGCCGTCATCATCCTGGGCCTGGCGTTCAAAGGCGGCTGGCTCACCCGGTTCGCTGGAGCAGTCGCGCTCGTGGCGTTCACGCTGGTCGTCATCCAGCTCGGACGTGAGGGGTCGCTCGACACCCTTCAGGACGTAGGGATCGGACTGTGGCTCGTGCTCGCAGGCGGGATCCTGGCTTTGGTCGGGGGCTTCTTCCCCACCACGCGCACCGTGGCCGCTGCGGCGACCACCGTCGAGGACACCGACCACGACACGACCCACTCGCACGACACCTAGGAGACGACACTTTCTGGCAGTGCCGTGTCCCGGCCGTCTACGGCCGGAACACGTGACCCGCCCATCGATCGTCGAGCGGATCCGACCGCGGAGGGCTCAGGATCCGGTCAACTCCGAGATGGGCCTTGCCCCTCGCGGGATCTCCACGGTCACCGGACGGTTGGGCTCCGTGATCTCGACCGTGAAGAGGAGTTCGGCACCCGTCACGCCCTCCAGGACCTCAGCCAAAGGCGACGACGGATCGACTCCGAACCGCATCCGCACGACCAGCTCACGCAGGAGATCGTCCGCCCCGATGCGCACCGTCATGGAACCGCTCGAGACGGAGCGTTCCAGGGCCTCGTCGTCGAGCCCTTCGAGCACGGCGAGGCCCGATGCCTCTTTCATCTCGAGGTCGTCGAGCAAGCGAGCGATCCCGGCGAGCGCCGAGACCTCGTCGAGCGGAGAGGCGATCGTCAGATGATCGCTCGGATCCCCGCTGACGACCGTGGGGTCGGCGGCCCATCCTTCGAAGCCCAGATCCTGGAGCGCGGTCGGCGCCCCCGCGGTCGATGGGTCGTCTTCGACCGGCAACTCGAAGAAGGCGCCGTCGCTCTCCACGAA
>JALZDC010000119.1 GCA_030862755.1 Actinomycetota bacterium | reverse complement strand
GGTGAGACCGACGGCTCGAACGATGGCATCGAAAGCTGCATGCGCGTCCCGCACAGGTGAGAGATCGACGAAGTACAACCCATCCTCGAAGCGCTCGGTCCGATCAGCCGCCGCCTGGAGTGCCAGCCTCGTCTTCCCGATGCCGCCTGGGCCGGTGAGCGTCAGGAGCCGCACACCGGCAGCGTCAAGCAGGTCGTGGATCCCGCCCAGCTCCACCTCCCGCCCGAGGAACTCGGATGTCTGCGTGGGCAGGTTGTTCGGCCGATGGCTCAGTGTCGCCAGCGGAGGAAAGGTGTTCAAGAGCTCGGGATGGACGAGTTGGAAGATGCGCTCGGGCTTCAGGAGGTCCTTGAGCCGGTGTTCTCCCAGATCCTGCAGGGCCAGCCCCTCCGGGAGCGCATGTTCGACCAGAGCCCGGGTGCTGTCGGAAACGAGCACCTGGCCGCCGTGCCCGGCCGCGGCGATCCGGGCAGCCCGGTGGACGTCCACACCGACGTAAGAGCCTCCACCCAGGGTGCCTTCGCCCGTGTGGAGGCCCATCCGCACCCGGACCTCGCCTTTCTCGGGCCAGGCATGTCCCGCCAGCGCCCGCTGGGCATCCACCGCGGCAGCCAGAGCCCGCGGAGCTGCGGAGAACACTACGAAGAAGGAATCGCCCTCAGTACCCAGGACGGTACCCCCGCCGCCGGCGAAGGCCTCACGCAGCAGCTCCTGGTGGGTCTCAAGAACCTCCGGATAGCTATCGCCGAGGGCTTGGAGCAGCCGGGTACTCCCCTCGATGTCGCTGAACAGGAAGGTGACCGTTCCCGTCGGCAGGTCAGCCGTATCCTTCACACGACCTCCCTCTTTGGCGGACCATTATGGCCCCCACCCGACCCCGAGCGAAGGCTCCGCTCGTTCACAGGAAACAGATCGATGCCCCGACGGTCGATCGGATGAGCGCACTCGGCGCGGAGATCCAGAGCGCGGGCGGGCCCCCTCGTTCGGAGCAGGCGGCTACGACGGAACGCTTGACCGAACGCTTCAGGGCGCTCGGGAAAGTGGACCTCGTGCTGATCCTTGTCGCGGCGGCGACGATGGCGACCGCTCGCTACTGGTGATCGAGACTTCCCGCGGCCAGATCTTCCCGTGAGGTCGGGTCGCCGGGATGTCCGGGCATCGATCTGTTTCCTCGAACCGCGTCGGGTAACACCCTCCACTACACGCGAGGAAGCGGCTGGCATCCCCTCCGACCCGACCGCATATCGATGCTCGAGGGGAACCGCCCGAGCCGAGCCAGCCGCTTCCTGCGTCCTGACTCTGTTCGATCCGTCAGCGGTCAGGAGCGATGTCCTTGCCGATGGCGAGATCGTAGATGCGATTCAACCGGAGCTCGGCATCGTCCAGCTTCTCTTCGGTCGTCGTGCCGCCAACCACCTCGCTCGACGCCAACTCGAGGATCGACTTCAATCTCAACTCAGCCTCGCCGAGCCTCTCTGCGAGCTCGATGGGATCCCCGTCCGCTGTCATGTTCGAGCCATGCCGGTCAGGCGAAACGCTTCAACAAGCGAACGTCGGAGCCTGGATCTCGCACTAGGAGTGATGGCTGGTCACGAGATCGTAGATGTGATTGAGCCGGATCTCGGCGTCGGCGAGCTTCTCCTCGGCCGTCGCGCCGCCGACAACCGGCGCCGATGCCAGCTCTCCGATGGCCCTAAGCCTGCCCTCAGCGTCGTCCAGCCTGATCTTCAGGTCGCCGTGCTCCACTTCGAACGTCATCGACGTCAGCCCCTTCCGCCATCGCTACCCAGGAGCACCCGATCGATGGGATGATAGCCCTACCGCATCCGCTCGTCGCGCGGCTTCTTCGCTGGTCAGCTCCAGTTCTGACGAGCCGCCGTCCGGGTGTGATCCAGGGAGGCGATCAGCAGCCAGTCTGCGCGGAAAAGCCGGAACGCGCGTCGGCGAACCGGCAGCCCCTCTGGGTTTCGTTCGGTGATCCCCCCTCGCGCGCCCCGCCCATCTCGCCGATCGTAAACGCATGCTGCTGTGGGCCCCTGACGTGCGCATCGGCCAGCTTGCCCTCGGTTTGTGTCCCCGGTGAGGGGGGTGCTAGCGTTGCCCGCGGTTTCGCGGAAGCGAAAAGAGGCATGCCATCTCGGTGGCCCAGGTGGTGCGTCGGAGACCGTGTGTCGGTCCCCAGGGCAATGAACGAGTGGGATTGGGAATGACGCCGGCGCCGACACCATCGTCTTCGTCCTGGAGAAGGAGCGGGATCCGGGTCTGGTCGCCCGCCTCCCCGATGCGGTTCGCGGTGGCTGACTGAACGACCGTTCAGAGTGCCGCTACACTGCGCGGCCATGAGGGTCCTGGTGGTGGGGAGCGGCGGCGTCGGATCGGCGCTCGCGCCGATCGCCGCTCGGCGTGACTTCTACGAGCACATCGTCTTCGCCGACCATGCCGAGGCGAAGGCCAGGCGCGTCGTCCACCGCTACGGCGACGGCCGCTTCTCCGCCGCTCGGG
>JALZDC010000082.1 GCA_030862755.1 Actinomycetota bacterium | reverse complement strand
GGCCCGTTCCCGGGCTCGAGCCCACGAGCTGCTCGACAGGTTCGATCTCGACGAGGCGGCGGACCGGCTCGCCAAGACCTACTCCGGGGGTATGCGTCGCCGGCTCGACCTGGCCGCCGCGCTCGTGGCGGAGCCGGAGATCCTGTTCCTGGACGAGCCGACCACCGGCCTGGACCCGAGGAGCCGGGCCCAGATGTGGGAGACGATCCAGGACCTGGCCAGAGGAGGCTCGACGGTCCTCCTCACCACCCAGTACATGGAAGAGGCGGATGCTCTCGCCGAGAACATCGTGGTGATCGACCGCGGCCGGAAGATCGCAGAGGGCCCGCCGGACCAGCTCAAGAGGCAGGTGGGCGGAGAGCGGATCGAGATCGTGCTCGAGAGTGAGGACGACCTGGCCGCTGCCAACAAGATCCTGGCCGTGATCTGCGGCGGCGACGAGGTTCAGATCGACGAGCAGGCTCGCAGGGTGACGGCTGCCGTCACCGGCGGGGTCTCGGTGCTCAAGAGGGTCCTTCAGGACCTCGGCGAGCAGGAGATCAAGGCCGCCGACATCGGGCTGCGGCGCCCGACCCTCGATGACGTGTTCCTGTCCCTGACCGGCCACGTTGCGGAAGAGGTGGAGGAGGAGTCCGAGGACGGAGACGCGTCGAAGGCAGAGGTTCGGGAGAAGGAGGCGGTCAGATGAGCTCGGTCGGTCTGGCATTCGCTGATGGCGCGGTCGTCGCCAAGCGCAACCTGAAGAAGATCAAGCGCGTTCCGGAGCTGCTGATCTGGACGACCATCTCGCCGATCATGTTCGTCCTGCTGTTCGCGTACGTGTTCGGAGGGCAGATAGGACAGGTCGCCGGCGGTGTTTCCTACCGGGAGTACCTGATCGCGGGCGTGTTCGTCCAGACGGTCATCTTCGGCTCGACCTTCACGGGCGCGGGCCTGGCGGACGACATCACCAAAGGGATCATCGATCGCTTCAGGTCACTGCCGATGAGCCAGTCGGCGCTCCTCGTCGGTCGCACCGGCAGCGACGTCGTCTACAACTCGATATCGATCCTGGTCATGGTCATCGCCGGCCTCGTCGTGGGCTGGAGGATCCACACCGGCGTGGGCGAGACGATCCAGGGATTCGCTCTGCTGATTCTGTTCGCCTACGCGGTGTCCTGGATCATGGCCTTCGTCGGGCTCAAGGTGTCGAGCGTGGAGGTCGTCCAGAACGCGTCATTCATGTTCATCTTCCCGATGACATTTATCGCCAACACCTTCGTTGAGATCGACGTGCTCCCCCCGGTCCTGAAGACGTTCGCCGAATGGAACCCGGTCTCTGCGGTTGCTCAGGCGCTGCGAGAGTCGTTCGGCAACACGCTTGCGGCCGCGCCGGACGTGTGGTCCCTGCAGCACCCGGTGGCGTACTCGCTGATCTGGATCGGGATCATCCTGGCGATCTTCGTGCCGCTGTCGCAGCGGCAGTACAGGAAGGCGGCCGCCCGACAGGGGTAACCTCGGCGACATCGAACGTCTGAGCAGGCAGGGCGCGCCGAGCGGGTCGGGGAGGTTCCCGGTCCGCTCGGTGATCCTCTGGACGCTGGCGATCGCGGTGGTTGTCGCCATAGGGCTCGGGTCCTGGTCGACGCTGTCCGAGGGCAGGATCCAGGCGGAGGGCTGGCGGTATCTGATCGTCGGAGGGCTGGCCCGCGGAAGCGTCTATGCCATCATCGCCGTCGGTTACACGCTCGTGTACGGGATCCTGTTCATGATCAACTTCGCCCACGGCGAGGTGATGATGGCGGGAGCCTTCAGCACCCTGTTCGTGGCCCAGGCCCTGGACGAGAGCGGTCTGTTCGACTCGAGCCCCGTGCTCTCCATCGCCATCATGTTCGCTTCATCGATGCTGATCTCGACGCTGGTGGCCGTGGCCCTGGAGCGGATCGCTTACCGCCCGCTACGGGGCGCGCCGAGGCTCGTCACGCTGATCACCGCGATCGGCGCCTCGCTGTTCATCCAGTACACGTTCTTCGGCCTCTTCGGCGCGAGCTCCATCGCCTATCCGGAGATCGAGCTGCTACAGGGAGGCGTGCTCGCCGGCTTCATGAGCAGGAAGCAGATGATCGTCATCGTCGGCGCGGCGATCCTGATGATCGCCCTGTATCTGTTCATCGGACGGACCAAGGCCGGCCGTGCCATGCGTGCGGTGGGTGAGGACCGCGAGACCGCGTCCCTGATGGGGATCGACGTTGACAGGGTGGTCGTACGCACGTTCGCCCTGAGTGGCCTCCTCGCCGGCGCCGCCGGCCTTCTGTTCGTCTTCATCTTCAACCAGGTCAGGTTCTTCATGGGCGTCGTTCCCGGGATCAAGGCTTTCACCGCGGCCGTGCTGGGCGGGATAGGGAACGTCGTGGGGGCCGCTGTGGGCGGCCTCCTCCTAGGCGTCATAGAGAGCGTCGGACCGATCCTGTTCCTGTCCGGCGTGGACGTCCCTTCCCCCAACCAGCTCCAGCCGGTCATCGCCTTCGGGGTCCTCGTGCTCGTGCTCATCTTCCGCCCCGCAGGGATCCTGGGGTCGTCGGAGGAGGCCTCCCGCTGAGGACGGCAGAACTCTTCGACGCCCAGGCCGGCGGAGCCAGCTTGCTCCGCCGGCCGTCTATCTCGACGTCAGCAGGGCGAACTCGGTAGGTCGCTGGGGTCGCTGCAGTTGCCGGTGGTGTTGTTGTTCGCCGTATTCCCGTTGTCGACGTCCACGGGGCCAACGAAGTTCGTCTCGTAGCCCCAGTCCCCGTTGAACGAGGCGTGGTTATCGGTCAACTCGAGGCGAGGGGTGTCCAGCTG
>JALZDC010000072.1 GCA_030862755.1 Actinomycetota bacterium | reverse complement strand
CCTCGGCGACGTCACGGCTCGGCAAGTAGAGGAACTCGAGCTGTTCGAACGGGACGGAACTGCCCGGCTCGGCCACTACGCACCGATGGCCGCGAGCGCGTTCGGCACCGTGTCCTCGGGCGTCACCGGGGACCACGCTCGCTCGATCCGTCCGCCTTCGTCCACCAGGAACGAAGAGCGGAGGATCCCGAAGTAGGTGTGGCCACCTCGATGCTTCTCGACCCACGTGCCCCACGCTTCCGCGACCGTGTGATCCTCATCCGCCAGCAATGGGAACCCGAGCCCGTACTTCTCGTCGAACGCCAGCTGCTTCGGCGGCGGGTCCGGCGAGATCCCCACGACGTCGAGGCCGACCTGCGCGAAGTCCTGCCGGTGATCACGAAGGTCGCACGACTGCGCCGTGCAGCCGGCCGTGTCGGCCTCCGGATAGAAGTAGATCAGATGCCGCACCTTCCGCTCGCGCAGGGACTTCGAGAGTGCGAAGGGCTCGCCGTGCTGATCGAGCAAGGTGAAGTCGGGGGCCTTGTCACCTGGCTTGAGCGGCATGTAGCCGACGATACATCAGTGCGGCGTCCAGACGATCGGCGAAGGATGACCGAACCTTCGGTTGCACCGTTCGGCGTTCGTACGCGATCGACGGCGCCCACGCTCACCGGTAGGGCGCGCGAACGCGCCCGCGCGCGCTCAGGCCGTGCTCTGCAGGAACGGCACGACCCGTACCGCGAAGTGCTCGGGGGCAAGAACGTCGGCGACATGCTCCTGGCCGTCGAGAACCAGAACGCGAGCATCCGGGAGCGCCGCGGCCACCACCGACACGTCCCGCTTGGAGGGGTCGGAACTGTGCTCGCCCGTGACCAGGAGCACTGGCACGGTGATGTTCCGTGCGCGCGCGGGGTCGAGTCGGGCCGTGAGCTCGCCGCGGATCTCGCGGGTGATCGTGTGCGCGGCGGCCACGCGCCCGGGCCACGACGGGGCCGACTTGAAGACGGCCATGTCCTCGTCGGACATCTGTTCAAGTTCGCGGAACAGCAGTTCCACGACGGCGTCCCTCTCGCCGGCGCCGAGGAGTGCGTCCAACCGCGACTCGAGTCCCGAAGGCAGTGCGAACACCGTGGGGTCCGGCACCGGCCATCCTTCGTAGAGGACCAGCGAACGGAGGTTCGCGGTGAGCATCGCAGCACCGAACGCCACGATCCCGCCGTGTGAGTGCCCGTACAGGTTGACCGTACTTCCGGAAGCGCTGGCCACCGCTTCGATCACGGCGACGACATCCTCGAACTCGCGCTCGAGGGCGTACCTCGGGGAGTCGCCGCTCGCGCCGCGCCCCCGCCTGTCGATGGCGTGGACGGTGAACGCCGGTTCGAGGTAGGGCAGCAGCGGCCGCCAGCGCGTGTGGTCGGCGGGCGTCCCGTGAACGAGCACGAGCGGCGCGCCATGGCCACTCGTCCAGTAGCCGATCTCTGTGCCATCCCGGGACCGCACTCGTGAGACCGATGACTCGGGGTCGCTCGTCATGTGCACCAGCCTCCCCTCGCTCGATACCCCCTCGATGCGTCGTCTCGCCAGTATCCCTCCACGTCTCACGAGGCACCGAGATCGGAGCCTTCGGCCGATGGTCGGCGAGTGAAACCCTGGGTACACTCCGGCAGCTCACGACTCCGCTCATGACCCCCGGAACAGGGAGGGACCTCCGATGAGCTTCAAGCGGATCCTGCTGGCGGCCGTCGCCGCGAGCGTCCTCGTCGTCGGATCCGTGCCCGTGGCCCACGCGGCCAAGGTCGGCGCCGAGGTCTGTATCGAACGGCACGACCACCTCGGCCCCGAGGGCCGGCTGCGTGACATCGTGGAGAAGCCCACGGTCGACAAGCTCCAAGGATGGATCGCGAAGCATCCGAAGCTGGCTGCGCGAGCGGAAGCGGCGGCCGCTGTCGGCGACACCATCACGATCCAGACGTGGATCCACGCGATCCGCAAGGACCTCACTGTCGCCGGTGGGAACATCCCGGCCGGGTGGATCCGCGACCAGATGTCGGTCCTGAACCGATCGTTCAGCGGCGCCACGGGCGGCGCGAGCACCGGCTTCGACTTCGAGCTCGCGGGCGTGACGCGCACGACGAACAAGCAGTGGTTCGATCTGCAGGGTGGGGGCGAGGATCGCGCGATGAAGCGACTCCTCAAGGTCGGCGGCGTCGAGACCCTGAACATCTACACGGCCAACCTCGGGAAGAACCTGCTCGGCTACGCCTATCTGGCGCAAGACGCGGAGAAGGTCGGGGTGCTCGACGGCGTCGTCGTCCACTTCCAGTCGCTGCCGGGCGGGAACTTCGCTATCTACAGCGAAGGAGACACCGCCACGCACGAGGTCGGCCACTGGCTCGACCTGTTCCACACGTTCGACGGCGGATGCACCGGCGGTGACCTGGTCGACGACACCGCCCCTGAGGCCTCACCCGCATTCAACTGTCCCGTGGGACGAGATACGTGCGAGGGTGGCGGGCTCGACCCGATCACGAACTTCATGGACTACACGCAGGACAGCTGCATGTTCGAGTTCACGCCGGGCCAGTCGGTGCGGATGCAACAGGCGTGGACGGCGTTCCGGGCTCCGTAGGAGACCGGACAGCACACAGGAAGCGCGCTTCTGGAGGGGAATCCCTTCCGGGATCCCCTCCATGCCGGGACCGAGCTCGCGCGGCTACCGATGGTCCGGATTGAGCGAGTACACGGGCACGATCTGCCCCTCGTCGAGGATGTGGCCGTGCATCGCCGCGCGGAACTCCTCGAGGGTGAATCCCGGCTCCAGCCCGAGCGTGTCGACGTCGAGCGCATAGACGGTGGTGAAGTACCGATGGACCTGTTCGTCGTTCCACGGCGGGTAAGGCCCGTCCCATCCGCCGTAGGTCCCCTCGAGGGCGGGATCGCCCTCGAACAGGCCTCGGAAGCCGTTCTCGCCCGTGAGGCCGCCCTGCGCCGGAGGAGCCATCGGCTTCCCGTGCGCGACGAAGCCGTCGCCGCCCGCGCCCTCGGGCAGCTCGTGGATCTCGGCCGGGAGATCGGCGACAAGCCAGTGGGCGAAGTCGACCCGCGGCTCGTCGTCGCCGAGCGCCAGACCCTCGACTCCCATGCGGTTCCGGTCCGCAGGCACGTCGGGGTCCACGACGGAGATCGCGAAGGACCTGGTTCCCTCCGGCTCGCCCGACCATCGCAGATGCGGGCTCAGGTTCCGCCCGGCCATCTCGGACCTGCCGTCGGCGGTGGGCGTGGCGACGGCGTAGGTCTCCGGGATCGGCTCTCCGTCGGCCAGGCTGGTGCTCTCGACCGTCATCGCCATCGTTGCCTCCTCGGTCGCGGACGTCTGTCGGAAGGCTGCACCGTCCGGCCTCGGACGGCAAGTCGAGCCGCAGTTACGTGAAGAGTTCGGCCATGTGCTCGGCCTCGTCATCGAGCGCTCGACAGGTCTCCTTCGGGAGGCGTTCGAAGGGCTCGAGCGCGATCCTGCCGCCCTCCTCGTGACTCCAGCAGCCCGCCACTTGGCCGTTCACGAGGAACGTTTGGATCGAGTGAGGCGTCTTCGTGTTGAACACCAGCGCTCGATACCGCTCGGGGAGGGTCACTGACCGCCTGCTCACCGGCCGGAGCTTACCCAGGTGCCGCCCAGGCCTGCTCTCGATGTGTCACCGGCCAGCGACGTGAGTACGGTGCGGATTGCGAAAGAGCTCAGACGTCTCAGGGGGTGGGCTCAGGCCGCCTCCGACCGGGGACGAGGGGGTGTTCCGATGCAGCTCGAGATCACGGCGACCGACGAGGGGTTCCGGCTGAGGGGCGAACTCGATATGGCCACCTCGGGCAACCTGAGCGAGATCCTTCGGGCCGCGGAGACCGACGACGAGCCCATCGTGCTCGACTTCGAGGGCGTCTCGTTCATGGACAGCAGCGGGCTGCGGGCGCTCCTCGAAGGGGCGGGCCTGCCGAAGGAAGGCGGTCCGGTCGTGATACTCAATCCGACGGCCCAGGTGCGCCGCGTGCTCGACATCAGCAT
Source organism: Actinomycetota bacterium (assembly GCA_030862755.1). Lineage (GTDB taxonomy): Bacteria > Actinomycetota > UBA4738 > UBA4738 > HRBIN12 > JAJNBA01. The sequence goes on along the minus strand of JALZDC010000072.1, from coordinate 5,815 downwards.
CCCCGGCGGGATCCCGGGCCTGGAGGTACGACCCGCCTAGTCTCCCGGCGCCGACTCCACGACGTGGTCGGGCGTGTGATGGATGGCCGGGACGCTCCCAAGCCTTCCGGCCTGGTAGTCCTCGAACGCCTGCACCAGCTCGTCCCGGCTGTTCATCACGAACGGTCCGTACCAGGCGACCGGCTCCCGGATCGGACGGCCGCCGAGCACCAACACCTCGAGGGCGGGGGAGCGGGAGTCCTGCGAGGCGGCCGCCTGGAATCGCACTGCGTCACCGGCGCCGAGCACGGCGAGCTGTCCGGTCGCGACCGGATGACGATCCTCACCCACGGACCCGGCGCCCGAGAGGACGTAGGCGAGTGCGTTGAACTCGGGCCGCCAGGGCAGATCGACCCGCGAGCCGGGCGACACCGTCGCGTGCACCATCGTCATGGGGGTGTAGGTCTGACCCGGACCCGCCTGACCGGCGAGCTCGCCCGCGATGATCCTCACCAAGGCGCCCGCGTCCGACGACGCCATCAGCCTGACCTCGCTGCCCCGGAGATCCTGGTAGCGCGGAGGGGTCCACTTCTCGGCCTTGGGTAGATTGACCCAGAGCTGGATCCCGTGGAACAGGCCCCCGCTGGCTACCAGGTGCTCCGGTGGTCTCTCGATGTGGAGGATCCCGGCGCCCGCGGTCATCCACTGGGTGTCGCCGTTGGTGATCACGCCGCCGCCGCCGTTCGAGTCCTGGTGCTCGAAGATCCCGTCAAGGATGTACGTGACCGTCTCGAAGCCGCGGTGCGGATGCCAGGGCGTGCCCTTGGGCTCCCCGGGCGCGTACTCGACCTCGCCCATCTGGTCCATGTGGATGAAGGGATCGAGGTCGGTGAGGTCGACGCCGGCGAACGCCCGTCGCACGGGGAAACCCTCCCCTTCGAATCCGCCGGGCGCCGTCACGACGGCGCGCACCGGGCGGACCCTCGCGGATCCGCCTATCCGGGGCAGCCGTTCGAGTTCGGTGACGTCGTCGACGGTGATAGCTGGCATGTCACAGTTCCGAACGCGCGAGCGAGGGGAGCCTATTCCGAGCCAGGTATCCGGCGAACGGCCGGTGCCGGAGGCGCCGAGGCACGGCGAGGCGTGGGCTCGCGATAGCGTCTTCCGATCGAGGGTTCAGTCGAGGGCCGAGGCGGGCGGGACGATCCCCATCTGCTCCTCGATCTCCTCGGGCGTGGCCACGGGTGGCCCCGGCTCGATCAGACCGGCCTCTCGGTCCCGGCGGCGTTGGGTGCGGGCGAGACGCCGCTCCTCCGCCGCCGCCGCCTTCTTCGCCTTCACGTCCTTGCGCTGTCGCTTCCCGAATGTCTCTGGCATGGTGTCGTCTCCTCTCACCCAAGCTTACCTGCCGAGGTGCGTTTGGCCCGCACAGCGCGTGGGCAAGGTCTCCACGCATGGCCGGATCGATCGAGTCACGACTGCCCCAGCGCTCGATCGTCGCCATCGATCTGCTCGTGGTCCTGTGGACGGCCGCCTGGCTCGTCCTCGGGACCGCCGTCGGCACCTTCGTCGAACGGCTCGGCGCCGTCGGCGAAGGCATGGAGGATACCGGCCGCGAGATCGGGCGAGCGGGTGACGCACGTCGATCGGCTGTCGGACACGCCGCTCGTGGGTGAGGGCTTCGGCACCGTCGCGCAGGAGATCCACGAGATAGGACGCGAGACCGCGCGGAACGGTCGCTCCGTCGAACAGGACATCGACAGCCTTGCGCTGCTGCTCGGAGCCGCCCTCGCGCTCGGGCCGACGCTCCCCATCCTGTTCCTGTGGGTGCCGCCGCGCGTGTCGCGCGAACGCGAGCGAAACGCGCTTCGGAAGTCGCTGAAGAGCGACGACCGGATCGCACTCGCCTACCTGGCGAACCGAGCGGTGGCGACCCGGCTCTTCCGGGAGCTGAGGAAGGCCAGCGACCATCCCGTGGCCGAGCTCGCGGCCGGCCGCTACGAGGCGCTCGCGGCGTTGGAGCTGGACCACCTTGCCCTGGGGACCGGCTGGCGATCGGCTCGCCGCTCGTCCGCCTCACGGAGGTCCGACGCGGCCTCCTGAGCCGGTCGGTCTCCGGCGCGCCGGGACGAGCGGCTCACGCGTCTTCCTCCGTGCGATCTCGGAGGCTGCTCCAAGCGGCCAGCGTGTGGTCCATGTGCGTCCTCGCGGCCGCGTCCGCGGCGTCACCATCGCCCGTCTCGAAGGCATCGACGAGGGCCCGGTGCTCGCGCTGCGCGGGCCGCATCCGGCCCGGTCGCAGACGGAACAGCGAGCGCGAGCGCGTCTGCCACACCGTATCCCACAGCTGTTGGATCTCGGCCTTGAGCATGGGGTGCGGACCGGGCGCGTACGAGAGCGTGTGGAATCGGCGGTTCGCCTCGCTGAACTCGATCGCCCGGTGCCGCTCGACCATCCGATCCATCTTCTGCAGGAGCGCTCGGAGCTCGCGGACGCTCCCGGGGTCGTGACGCGGGGCGGCTTCGCGGGAAGCGAGCACCTCGAGGTGCATGCGGACGAGCACGGCCTCGTAGACGCGCTCCCACGTCACCGTGGCGACGGTGGCCCCCCGGTGGCTCTCCATCACGACCAGGCCATCCTGTTGGAGCATGCGCAGCGCCTCGCGCACCGGCATCTCGCTCGTGTGGAAGCGTTCCGCGAGCTGCGTCAACCGAAGGCGCTCGCCCGAGGGGAGCTCACCGCCGATGATCATCTCCCGGAGCCGAGCGTAGACCCACTCCGACTTGGTCTCGAACCGTGGCTCCTCGATCTGGCTCATCGACGGCCCTCCGATCGATACCCGGCGTAGTAGTCCTGGGTGTCGACGCGGCCGGGGGCGCCGTCGAAGCGATCCGGGTCGAAGGGCGCAAGCAGCTCCGGACGCTCGCCGTCGACCAGCCACTCGGCCAGGAGCTCGGCGACGAGCGGAGCGAGCGCGAACCCTCGGCCGCTGTAGCCGTTCGCTTGCACGAACCCACGCACGGCGCTCACCGGCCCGACCAGCGGCTTGCGGTCGGGCGTCATGTCGTACACGCCGGCCCACTGGCGGATCACGTGGAGCCGGCCGAGACGGGGCGCCTTCTGCAGGAGGACGTCGGCGGTACGCCGCAGGAACCCGAAGGTGCTCCGCTCCTCCATCGCGACGGGTTCATCCGGGCGCACGACACCGGCGACCAGCTCGCCACGAAGGGTCTGGTTGAACCAGCCTTCCGAGGGCCGGTAGAACGAGATCGCGGGACCCATGAACGGCTTGCTCGGCTCCGTGACTAACACCTCCCGTCGGATAGGCGCGTTCGGAGCTTGAACCCCGGCCATCGCCGAGAGCTCACGCGCCCATCCGTCCGTGGCGTTGACGACGACGGGAGCCTCGATCTCCCCGCCGTCGGCGAGCGTGAGACCCGCAACCGCGTCGCCGCTCTTGAGGACCCCGGCCACGTCCCGGCCTTCGAGCACGCGGACGCCGGCGACGGCGCATGCCTTGCGATAGGCGTAGACCGCGGCGTCGTGATGCACGATCGCGTCGCGGCCGATGATGGCGCCGGCGGGCGTCTCACCCCCTCGCAGGACCGGAAGCCGCCGCCCGGCAACCGCCCGATCGTGCAGACGCGCCGGGATCCCGAGCTCGTGGAGCATCGGGATCGCCTCCTCCATCCGCTCGAGCTCGTCGGGCTCGTAGAGGATCCACGCATACCCCGCACGCCAGAAGAGCGTGTGCATCCTTAGCTCGTCGCGCAGGCGTTCGTGCTTGCGCTGCGCTGCGAGCGCGAAGACGGCCAGCTCTCGCGTGAGCTGCATCGCGCGGATCCTGCCGACGTTGCGGCCGGACCCGCCGGCACCGGTGTAGCGGCGCTCTACCACCGCGACCTGCCGCATCCCACGGCGCGCGAGCTCCCAGGCGAGCGCGAGCCCCGTGATGCCTCCGCCCACGATCGCGACGTCCGCTCGCTCAGACATCGGCGACACCTCCAAGCGCGGCGATGGAAACGGGCCGCGCGGGGGGGCGGATGGTGGGCGGGTCCGTGGGGAGGCCGGCGGCGCGGAGGATCGCCGCGACCTCGCCGAGGCAGAGCTTCCCTTGACACGGTCCGGTCCCAGCGCCCGTCCGCCGCTTCACCAACTCCGCGCTGTCGAAACCGTCCTCGATCGCCTCCGTGAGATCGCTCACCCGAACGTCCTCGCAGAGACACGCGAAGGCCCCTGGGTGGCGGATCGAAGCCTCCGGAAGATCCGGGGGCGGGACAGGGGCGGGGTCGTCGCCACTCAACCAGCGCTCGACCGCCGCGATCGCGGCCGGCGCCTTTGTCCCCGGCTCCAGGTGTCCCGCCGCCTCGCCCACGGCGAGCAGCGGGAAGCGGGTCTCCCCCGAGACGGCGACCACCGCGGGCTCCCCTTCGACGGAGATGCGCGCGCCCGCTTGACCCTGGAGCTCGAAGCTCGGCTGCGTGAACCCCATCACGAGCACGTCACAGGGGATCGGCGTTCCCCCTTCGAGCCGGACCGAGCGCACGCGGCCGCGGCCTTCCACGCGCTCGATCCGGTGTCGGGGGAATGCCGACTGGCCCTCGACCGGGATCTCCGCCGGTCCGGCCACGAACGCCAACGAGATGCCGGCCGCCCGGGCCGCGGCGACCGCCCGGGAAGCCTCGCGGGGTGCCGCGACCACTCCCACCCGGTTGCCGCGCGAGAGCGAGCCCGCCGCCGCGTACCGTTCGAATGCACGCAGCCCGATCGTCCCGGGCAGGTCGTTCCCGGCGTAGGCGAGCGGCCGGTCGTAGGCGCCGGTGGCGACGACGAGCCGGTCGAACCGGACGGTGCGGGGGCCTCCGGGCCCGACGACCCCGGCCAGCGCTTCCTCTTCATAGAGACCGACGCACGTCGCGCCCAACAGAACGGTGACCTCGGGAAGGAGCCCCTGCTCTCGATGCGCTGACGGGATCCAGCGGGAGGAGCCGCCGAGCAACCGGTCCCGTTCGACGAGGAGCACCGTGAGCCCGCGATCGGCGAGGGCCGTCGCGGCGGCGAGCCCGGCGGGACCGCCGCCGACGACGAGTGCCTCCGTCTCGAGCGCCCCTCCCTCGAGCCCTCGGAGGGAGATGGGATCGGCCGGCAGCCGCGGAGCGCTGGAGAGATGACGGAGCACACGCAGATAGGGCTGGCGGAGGAACCGCGGCGACCCGAAGCGCTGCTCGTAGAACCACGGCGTGAGCCGCTCGGCTCGCCGGGCCAGGGGACGCAGCGGATCGACGCGAGCGATGCGGGCGGCCGCATCGGCCGGTACCTCGCACGCGAGCACCGTGCCTCCCGCGACCGCCTGTACGGGGCACTGATGGCAATACCCGCGGCCGCAGAACGGACCTCGGGGCCTATGGAGGCGGAAGCTGCGAGAGAGAGAGGGCGCTCCCGCTCCCAGGCGAGATCCCGCGAGGCTCTCAGGGGTCTCGACCGGGGCGGTTCCCGGCGTGACGTCATCCGGTCCACCGCCCCCGCCCGGAGGACCGCCGCCACCACCCGAGGCCGATCCATCCCGCAAAGTTTTGATATCGTATCAAACCATCCCTGATGGGCCGGGAACCGAGCCCGGACGATCGGACGACCGGAGCCTTCTTTGAGCCGATGACGGAAACGGAGCTCTCGACCGTCGCGCGGCGCGTGATGGATCGGTACCTGGGGGTGCGATCCGGCGAGCGGGTACTGGTGATCTGCGACACCCTCACGAGTCGATCGATCCCTGAGGCCCTTGCCTCTCAGGCGCTCGCACTCGGCGCCGATCCGGTGATCACCACGATCGCGCCTCGGT